>CAJOQS010000220.1 GCA_905236925.1 uncultured Lachnospiraceae bacterium
AGTCTGCGTTTGTATCCTTCATTAACTCTCATAGTCTCACCATTCTTTTTTATTTTACATCATACGGTCAAAACTGCAAGTACTCTTAATATCTGCCTTATTTAACGGGTTCGATGCAAAAACTTACCGAAACTCTACCTTTCCGGCTGCTTTCCGCAGCAGTCCAGGTGATCCTGTTTACATACTCTTCTTTTCCCGAGTGATTTCTAAACGGAACTTCTGTTACGCGAATTCCGGGGAATCCGCCCGCGGCACTTATTCTGCACTTGCAGGATCGACCGGATATGATAATTTCATTTCCGGCAAGACTTACCTTGCCCTGTGTGACCAGGTTTTCCTCGATCAGACATCCCTCCGATTCATAACAGTCTTCAACCGTAAGGATGTCTTTATTCTGCTCGTAGCTCAGATTCCGTGTCAGGCTCGTTAATGCTTTTTCTCCGTACGCTCCTGCAAATGACAGCCTGAAAGAACATTTACCCGCTACGGCTTCAAAGCTTTCGCAGCAACGATCCCTTCCGGCCTGCTGCCCCCGCCCGTTTATCAGCGGTACATTGTGACCCTCCGAGCCACAGCAGATGTTTTCATATCTGGTCCTGTCATTAAAATACTGCGCGGTATATTCGCCCGCACCAAGATCCGTAAGCAGCGGCTCATCTCCAAGAGCATATATGAAGCTCCCGATATCATTGTGATTATGCGGTTCGTCGTTGTGTCCGCCCTTGACCGCAAAACCGCCTCCGGACCTTCCATGGCAGATCCCCCACTGAGCGGAGGGAAGTATATATGTCTGCAGATGTTCCGTCGGTTCTGCGGACGATGCTGATGCGGTTGTCCATTCCACATCTCTTGAGGCCATCAGAAAGCGGCAGCATGGATCGTGGCCGAAGCCCGCTGCAGCCTTGATATCGGGAATCACAACATCATCAAAGAGTTCACTCAGCCTGCATGCCAGACCGATCCGGTATTTTTCATGCGTGGAACCATCGGAAAACCCGAGAGAAAGCCCCGCGGGAAAGAAGCATTTCTGCTGAAATTCCGCGATCCTGCGGACTTTTTCCGGAAGCAGCGCCTTAATACTCTGCTTTTTTTTGCGGGACAGCGCATCCATGAAGCCCAGATAATAATAGAATCCGTAAGTATAATAACCCAGCCCCTCGGGACAGGCTCCGTCTTCGGTAAATCCGTCCAGATAGTAATCAAGATTGCGGGTAATTCTTTCAACAAGGCCCTTTTGAAGCTCAGGCTCGTCATTCAGCATATCAAGGGCTGTCAGCCCGATACTCCCGTTACAGACAGCGTTCCAGTTCATATCCGAACGCTCCCACCAGGCATAGGGCTCTTTTGCGGAAAACGGCTCAAGAACGCGCCTTGATACTTCTTCTTTCATCCGGACTCTCAGCTCTTCCTTCAGAACTCCTTCAAGTCCGGAGTATAGCTCCGCCAGAGCCTGTGCGGTCTCAGCCGCAAAAAGATCGACTGTCACGCTCCAGTCCGGATCGGCATTCCTGTTGACATGTGCAGGCAGAGCCCAGCATTCTTCACTGCACACGGATGCTATAACATCTTCGAGTTTATTTATATATTGCCCGGGGACCGGCCTTTTATCATGCAGCAGCGTAAGCACCGCGCAGCCCGTGACAGTCAGGAATTTCCTCCGCCCGAAATAATCATTTTCATATTTCAAGCGGTCGCCCGTTGTTTCAAAAAGCGAGAACTTGTCTTCCGATAGTTTGGGCATTTCCTCTCCGAGCAGTTCTTCAGCTTCGTTATGGATATCGCTGATATATAAGTCTCTGAATTGTT
The DNA here is from genome assembly GCA_905236925.1 of uncultured Lachnospiraceae bacterium. Taxonomy (GTDB): domain Bacteria; phylum Bacillota; class Clostridia; order Lachnospirales; family Lachnospiraceae; genus RUG11977. The sequence continues at coordinate 1,807 of CAJOQS010000220.1, forward strand.
CGATCATTGAATCTTTCATCGTTTTTAGTCGTTTGCCTTTTGGTTTCAGTTCCGTCAAATTAGATTTTACACCATGAACCTCTTTTATCAAAGCGTCAATCAGCTTATTCTTGACGCGTGCCGAACATGGTGCTATAAAGAAGGCAAACAAAGGAACGGAGAATGCCGATGGAAGAATTCTATATCAACAGTGACGGCTGTCGTCTTCATGCCAAAATTGACCGCCCCGAAGGCTTTACAAAGGGGCCTCTTTGCATCCTGATACATGGCTTTACCGGACATATGGGGGAGCCGCACATCATCGCCGCGCAGAAAGCGATCAACGAAGCTGGCACGGCAGTACTGCGTGTGGAAATGTACGGTCACGGGAAAAGCGATGGCGAATTCAAGGATCACACGCTCTATAAGTGGGTCACCAACGCGCTGGCTGTCGTACAGTACGCCAAGAAGCTCAATTGGGCAACTGACCTTTATCTCAGCGGTCACTCTCAGGGCGGCCTGCTCACGATGCTTGTCGGAGGAATGTGTGCGGATGACCTTAAGGCGATAGTACCGCTTTCTCCGGCATGGATGATCCCCGAGATCGCAAGGAGCGGCGAGCTCCTCGGTCAGCACTATGACCCGAAGCACATTCCGGAAAAGCTGGAGTTCAACGGAGCAGAACTGTCCGGAGATTACATCCGTGTGGCTCAGACGATCCATGTGGAGGACGAGATCGCCAGATATGAGGGTCCCGTGTGCATTATTCACGGTGATGATGACGAGACGGTGCCTTTTTCCTACGCCGAAAAGGCCGCCGTGTTGTATAAGAATGCCGTGCTGGTTCCGATCAAAGGAGACGACCACTGCTTTACAAGGCATCTGAATGAAATGACTGCAGCGGTCAAGGATTTTTTTGTCAGACAGCTTGGTTAATGAGCGGGAAATATATAAGAGCGTCCGGATTATCTTTTCCAGACGCTCTTATATATTTCCCGTTCTTCGCCCTGATACTCGCCTAAACCCTCAAAAACCGTTTCAAACCCGCATTTTGCAAGGACATGTCTGGATGCGGTATTATCAGCAAGGCAAATGCCCTGTATTTCTTTGATGTTCAGCTTTCCTGCCATAACCGGCATAAAGGCCCTTACAGCTTCCGTTGCATACCCCTGTCCCGTGCAGCGCTTCGCAACATGATAACCGATCTCCCAGTTCCCTTCTCCGACCGGAACCATCTGAACGTAACCTATATTGCTGTTCCCGTCTTTTGTTATCAGCGCATAAACCTTCGGCCCTTCTTCGGATTCATATCCTGACATAAGGTATTTCAGAGCTTCCCGCGCTTCCTCCACTGTTTCAAACACTTCATCGGGGACGAATCTTCTGTTGTCCTCATCGAGTGAGTTCCTGTGGACGTCTTCCGCCATATCCATCATTAATTCCGTTATTATCAATCTTTTTGTTTCAAGCAGCATTTCCGAAAATACCCCGTAACAATATATTGACGCAGCGCAAAAAAGAGCGCATTGTTCTTGAGGAAATAGCTAAGTCGTTTGAGCCCGGCCGCGAATACACCGAGCGCGAAGTAAATATCATCATCGCGGATTACAACGCCCTCCAAGCATACGCCCGATCTGTTTTTCATCCGCATCGGGAAGGATCCGGCGGAAATGCTTCATCAGTCTTTCATACGATTCCTCGGGTGAACGTGAATATGCACTTTCGCGGAAGGAATCTCCGAAAAAGCGCTCGGGAGTTGTATATTCTGCAATTCCCCAGCCGTATTCATTCCCGAGCTTATCCTTAGCGTATCTGAAATCGCTGACGATCACATAGCATTGCCGCTGAAGGCGTGTTACCGAGCCGTCAAAGCCCTTTCTGCCTCCCTTACGGTAGTTGCCGAGGGCCTTGAGAGGCTTTGACAGGATCGGTGCAGTGGCATCAATGAGATCAAACAGCTCCTTGTCATCGTGTGAAGCAAGTCCGTCATCATATCTTGCATCAAAATCGTACCCGTCCCTGCGGTAATTGGCGAAGTCGGGAAACCACTCGCTGCTGATATACACGGCCTTATCCCTGAGGAACTTTCCGTAGGCACACCGCATCTCCTGAATTACGGGGCCCTTCCACTCCCATGCCGGCCAGAAGCCGCTGTCGCCGTCAGTGTACCAGCACCCGGGTCCGATGTGCTCTTCAACTGAAAACCCTCTGATCTCATTTTCAAAGAACGGAACAAAACCGAATTCTTCTATGGCCTGTATCAGCTCTTCTTTTGAACCGATCCTGAATTTGTCCGAAAAAGTTCTGGATCTCATTATCAATCCTCTCCCACGGATGCGCGGTTCTGAATTCATTACCCGCTTCTGCTATCTGATAAAGCTGGTCGGCTGCCATTTCTCTTTCTCGGGCAGTCCGTACTTTTCCTTTCCAAGCGCGATGCTCTTCATAAGGAAAGCCATGTTTTTCGCAAGAACACGTACTGTCTGGATGCCCTCGATATCCTGCTCGGCATCACCCTTATCCGTTCCGTGCACACTGTTCCAGTACTGGCTCGATGCCACCGGCATCCCGGCAATCGTGAAATACTTGTTCAGCTCGTCAAACGTTGCAGATAATCCGCCTCTGCGGGCAACGACCACGCTCGCGCCAACCTTCATTGTCTTGTCAAAGCGGGTGCTGTGGAACAATCTGTCAAGGCAGGCGATAAGCGTCGCATTGGCAGAAGCATAGTAAACAGGCGATGCAACAACAAGACCTTCCGCCGCCTCAAACTTGGGCGCAAGCTCATTTACCGCGTCATCAAAAACGCATTTTCCGTTTGTCCTGCATGAAGAACATGCAATACATCCCCTGATATCCTGATTGCCGATCTGTACGACCTCTGCCTCCATGCCTTCCGCTTCAAAGATCTTCACCATTTCATCAAGAGCAATGCTTGTGTTTCCGCCCACTCTCGGGCTTCCGTTAATGATCAGTACCTTCATAGACCAGCCTCCTTACGCTGTGATCGAATTACCCGTGTACAACTGATAATACTTACCCCTGGCCTCTATCAGCTCCTCATGCGTTCCGCGCTCAATGATGCGGCCCTGTTCAAGAACCATGATGCAGTCCGAATTGCGTACCGTCGACAGCCTGTGCGCGATAACGAAGGTCGTTCTGCCCTTCATGAGTCTGTCCATACCATCCTGCACCAGCTTCTCGGTACGGGTATCGATAGATGATGTCGCCTCATCGAGAATAAGTACCGGAGGATCCGCAACTGCGGCTCGTGCGATGGCAAGCAGCTGCCGCTGTCCCTGTGAAAGGTTTGCGCCGTCACCGGTCAGCTTGGTGTTGTAACCGTCAGGCAGACGCTTTATGAAGCTGTGCGCGTTCGCGAGCTTCGCCGCCTTGATGACCTCCTCGTCGGTCGCATCGAGCTTGCCGTACCTGATGTTCTCCATTACTGTGCCGGTAAACAGATGCGTATCCTGCAGAACTATGCCGAGCGAGCGGCGCAGGTCCGCTTTTTTGATCTTATTGACATTGATCGCGTCGTATCGGATCTTACCGTCCTGAATATCATAGAAACGGTTGATCAGGTTCGTGATCGTCGTCTTTCCTGCACCCGTCGATCCGACAAAAGCTATCTTCTGGCCGGGCTTCGCGAAGAGCTCGATGTCGTGCAGAACCATTTTCTCATCGGTGTAACCGAAATCAACGCCCGCAAAAACAACATCTCCCTTTAATTCTACATATGTAGTAGAACCGTCGGCCTTATGATAATGCTTCCATGCCCAGAGACCGGTATGCTCTTCCGTCTCAACGACGGTATATTCACCATTTTCGTCACTGTACCAGTTCGCACCCTCCGGTATCCGGCCGGCTTCATCCGTTCCGCGGTAGATTCTTCTGGCATTGACAAGTGTTACATAGCCCTCATCCGTTTCGGGCTTTTCGTCCATCATCTTGAAGATACGGTCACCACCGGCCAAAGCCATGATGATGGAATTGATCTGCATGCTGACCTGGCTGATCGGCATGTTGAGCGTTCTGCTGAAGGTCAGGAAGCTCGCAAGGGCACCGAGGGTGAAGCCTCCGAACCCGTTGATCGCAAAAGCACCGCCGACGATCGCAAGTATAACGTATGACACATTACCGATCTGAGCGTTGATGGGGCCAACAAGGTTACCGTACTGGTTCGCCTTGTACGCGCTCTCGTAAAGCGCCTCGTTCAGTTCATCGAAATGCTCGATGCTCTCCTGTTCATGACAGAACACCTTAACGACCTTCTGTCCCGACATCATCTCTTCGATGTAGCCGTTCAGGGCTCCGAGATTCTTCTGCTGACCCACGAAATGCTTGCCGCTCTTTGTTGCAACATACTTTGTGACGAACAGCATTATGCCGACCATCACAAAGGAGAGCAGCGTCAGCCATCCGCTGAGCAGTATCATATTGATGACAACGGTCACTATCGTGATCGCGCTGCTGAAAAACTGCGGAATGCTCTGGGATATCATCTGACGCATCGTATCAACGTCGTTGGTATAAACCGACATGATATCGCCGTGAACATGAGTATCGAAGTACTTGATCGGGAGCGACTCCATATGACCGAAGAGGTCGTTCCTGAGCTTCTCCTGGAAGCCCTGCGTGATGGATACCATGATGCGCTGCTGGATAAATGTGGCGCAGACTCCTATCAGCACCATGCAGGCCACTCTGAGTATCTCACGGGCAAGGCCGGAGTAATCGGGTGTTTCCTTTCCTATAAGCGGAGTGATGAAATCATCGACCAGAGTCCTCGTAAACAGCGTTCCCTGGACAGTCATCGTATTAACGGTCAGCACTATGCAGGCGATAACGATGATCCATCTGACGATGGTTCCCTGAAAGGCGTATTTCATCAGCCTTCCGAATATTTTGCCGGGGTTTTCAACCGTCGGCTTTCCTCCGCGGTTTCTGGGTCCCATAGGGGGCATCAGTCAGCACCTCCTTCATCAAAATCTCCGTTGCCGCCGGTCTGAGATTCGAAAACATCACGGTAGATCTCGTTGCCTGCAA
>CAJOQS010000221.1 GCA_905236925.1 uncultured Lachnospiraceae bacterium
ATAGTGCTGAAGGAGAGCAATGTGACCGATGAGGCGTCGAAAGCACTTATCGCAAAGACAGGAAATAATATCAAAACAGCGGAAGCCGGCACTTATACCTTCACTGTAGATCTCGGTGCAATGACGGTTAGCGTAACAAAGTGAGGATCTGAATGAACGAATACGCACTTTTACATACGATGGACAGCGAGTACGCCTATGCTTCTTCGGAGCATGACCTCAGCATCAGGCTCCGCTGTGCGAAGGGCGATCTTGAAAAGGCTTATATCTGCTATGAAAGTAAATACAGGATAGCGGGGAAGCATATCAAAAAGCCCATGAAGAAGGTCTTAGAGGGCAGGCTGTTTGATTACTATGCTATCGACCTTCATGTTGAAGATGTCCGCTTTGCCTACGTTTTCTACCTTTATGACGGGAAAACCTACAAGTATTATTCCGAGGACGGACTGACCGATTCCTATGATTTCTCACAGGGTTACTACAATTTCTTCCAGTATCCCTACATCAATTCTACAGATGTAGTTCGCGATGTACCCTGGATGCATTCGGCACGTTTTTACCAGATATTCGTCGACCGCTTCAATATAGGCAACAAGGGCAAGGATATGTCCTATGTAAACCTCAAATGGGGCGAACGTCCGACACCGAAGAGCTTTGCGGGAGGAGACCTGAACGGCATCCGCGAAAAGCTGGATTATATCAAGGGACTAGGGATCAATGCAATCTACCTGACGCCGATCTTTTCCTCGATATCGAATCATAAGTACGATATCAGCGACTATTACACCGTGGACAGTCAGTTCGGGACCAATGAAGACCTTAAGGAACTGGTCAGGGACTGCCACGAAAAAGGAATCAGGATACTGCTCGATGCCGTGTTCAACCATTGCAGCGAATATATGCCACAGTTTGTCGACGTCTGCAAAAAGGGCAGGAAGAGCAGATACTATAACTGGTTCGTGATCGACGGGGATAAGCCCGATAAAAAAAAGCACAACTATGAGGTTTTTGCCTTCTGTGATTACATGCCTAAGCTCAACACTTCGAACCCCGATGTCGTTAAGTATTTTACCGATGTAGCGGTGCACTATATAAACGAATATGACATCGACGGATGGAGACTGGATGTTTCCGACGAGGTGAGCCATACATTCTGGAGAGATTTCAGAAAGGCTGTAAAGTCGGCAAGACCCGATGCCGTGATAATCGGTGAGAACTGGCACAATGCCTCGAATTACCTCAGAGGCGACCAGTATGACAGCATAATGAACTACAGCTTCACAAAGTGCTGTCTGGATTTCTTCGCACACAGGTCGATCGACGCGGAAATGATGGCGATGAGACTGAACGACATTCTTGCGAGAAACAACAATGTGGTCAACGATCTGATGCTTAATCTTCTCGACAGCCATGATACGAGCAGATTCTTTACCGAGGTTTCGGAGGACAGGGACGCATTCATCAACGCTCTCTGCCTGCTGTATCTCTTCCCCGGTGCACCCTGCATCCTGTACGGCACCGAGCTTATGACACCCGGCGGATACGACCCGGACTGCAGACGGTGCATGGACTGGGATAAGGCCGGAAAAGCGAAAAAGGATGAAGTGTTTAAGCTTATCGGGAAGCTTGCGGGCCTTAGGGGAAAACACGTACTGTCTGCAAAAGATGTAAATGTCTGCAGCGAGAACTGCCTGTTGATAGTGAAGTATAAGAAAGCCCGCACGGAGATAGTGCTGATCATCAATAACACAGGCAAGAAGCGTAAATGTGCCTACGGTGAGGTTAAGGCCTCAGGAAGGTCTTTGACCGTAAACGGAAAAGAATTGGTATAGAACGGAGAGGGATTGTATGAATAAAGTAAAAGAATTCGTGAGAAGAGCCGGGGCGGTCACTCTGGCGGCGATCATGGTCTTGAGCTCCACAGGCTGTGCCGGTAAAGGAGAGCAGCAGGAAAAGGGCGGAACCGATACAAAAGTTCAGAGTTCGGAGCCCATTACCCTGCGTATCCTTGAGAATGACACCGCTAAGTCACTGGGATATCTCGACGAGCTCCTGAAAGCATTTAACGAGAAATATGCCGATCAGGGCATCACAGCGGTTGATGCAAACATGGAGGAATACTCGAATCTGGCGGAAAACGGCCCTTACGGCTACGGCCCCGACGTTATCTATCAGGCGAACGACAAGCTGATGACCTACGCCGCGGACAAACATATCATGGCCCTTGATGTGGCTTCGTACGAGTGCTGCTCAAAACTGCCTTCTACAGCTGTAGATGCTTTTAAGATCAATGTTGACGGCAAGGATTATTACTGCGGCATTCCTATCAATGTCCAGGAACCCATGCTCTTCTACAGAGCCGATCTGATGCCCGAAAACTGGGAAAACGATTGGGATGACAATAAGAACGGTGTGGCGGATTTCTTTGAGAACTGGAACGATCTGTATGCATATTCGCTTTATTTAAGGGAACATGATACCAGTGCGAACAAGGACTCGAAATACGGGCTTGTGGCTTCGCTTAACGACCTTTATATGATGGCTGAATTCATTTTCTCCTACGGCGGATATGTTTTCGGAACGGGTGCGGACGGTGCCCTTGATGCGAAGGATATAGGCTTCGGAAAGGGAGACAGTGCGTTGGGAATGATGGAACTGCGACAGTTCGCGGGGCTTATGAGCGAGGAGTGCATCGATGATTCCGTAAAAACCGGAAGGTATTCGAAGGTTGCGGACGGAACTTATTTCTGCTCGATATCGACACCCGATACCTACAAGCTTTTTTTTGAGAGGCTTGAGAAGGTTTACGAGGGCGAAGGAAAGTCTTCAGAAGAAGCTGCTAAGCTTGCCGAAGAGAATCTTATGATGATAGAGCTGCCCAGG
>CAJOQS010000222.1 GCA_905236925.1 uncultured Lachnospiraceae bacterium
CTAGTTGGCGCATTTACGCCGGGTTCCGCTGAGGCAGCCTCTGTCAAGCTCAGCAAGAAGAAAATGACCATGTATGTTTACGATCTGAGTAAACTGACGCTTAACAATGCCACCGGCACCGTTAAATGGAAAAGTTCAAAGACTTCAGTTGCGACTGTCGAGAACGGCATTGTTACCGCCAAGAAAGCCGGCAAAGCTACAATTACAGCAACGTACAAGGGCAAGAAGTACAAGTGCAAGGTAACGGTCAAGAAAGCCAAGGCTTTTGAAACTGCCGCCTCCGCTGTCAAGAACATGAAGATCGGTTTCAATATCGGCAACTACTTTGATGCTTCAAACGAGACCTGGTACGGCAAGAATCCCGAAGAGTTCATGACCGGCTGGGGTAATCCCGTTATTGACGAAAACTTCATCGTCAAGCTTAAAGAATACGGTTTCGGAGCTGTCAGGGTCCCCATTACATGGGTTTATCATTTTGACGATGAAGGCAACATCGATCCCGCCTGGATGGCAAAGGTAAAGGAAGTTGTAAACTGGGTTCTCGCGAACGACATGTACTGTATCATCAACGTTCATCATGATACAGGTTCTACCGGCGAGAATATGGCAAGATGGCTTTTTGCCTCCTCCAAGAATTTCGGTGAGCAGAACGGAATGTTCAGGGTTCTGTGGCAGAACATCGCAAAGGAATTCAAAGATTACCCTCAGACGCTTATCTTTGAGGGTTTCAACGAGATGATCAGTGAAGATAACAACTGGGGCGAGGCAAGCGATGACGCGAAACAGGCTATCAACGATTACAATCAGGTCTTTGTTAACGCAGTCCGTTCAACCAGCGGCAACAATCTTAACAGAAACCTGATCTGCACGACCTATGGCGGCCAGATTTGGGAAAGCTGTATTTATTATTACTCTGCACCCGAAGATATAGTCAAGGATCACCTGATCGGTGAAGTTCACTACTATCAGCCCTATGACTGGACCATGGAAGATAACAACAGCCCCTATGGTGAATGGGTTGAAGAAATAGTTGACGGAGATATAGCTTATGTGGCTGAAGCCTTTGAGACCCGCGGTCCGAGCAGAACTCCTCTTCCCTTGATCATCGGTGAGTTCGGCTCCAGAGACAAGAACAACAATACTAAGGACAGGATCAAGTGGCATACCAGAGTCATCAGCGACGCAAAGGCACACGGGATAACCTGCTTTATCTGGGATAACGGTAACTGTGATGATCGAAGCACCGCGATCAACGGTTATCTCTCCAGGTCTGGCGGCGGTGATATTTACGGTGATATCATCAAGGCCTGCGTAGAGGCAGCAGAATAAAGTTTATTAAGCGCATGCTAGTCACAAAAAAACTTTTTGACTAGCATGCGCTTTCTTTATACAACTGAGCGTGAAAAAGTAATATGGTCCTTCTTTTATCTCGGTATATTGATCACGATAGCGGGGCGAACTGCAGTATCAGTAACAAAGCAACCGTATCCGGAATACTCAAGATATCCTTCCGCTTCTACTGCTGCCGCCAAATGTGTTCTCTCGCCGGGCGACCGTAGCCAGTAATGCAAGCAACTATTCTCTTTTGCTTCAGTCTGATACTTTGCTTTTGTACTGGTTGGAACGCCCTGAGCTATGGCATATGGTGTGGGTGCGCATCTGCGATTCAGAAGAAGGCTCTTCTCTCCCTTTTGATATATATGTGCGTAATCGCTGCTTTCACTATAAAAACCATAAAGGGGATTCATCATATCTTCCATTGATAACAAGAATACCTTATCCTGAGTATCGTTACCACCCGGAGTACCATATCTGAAATTGTCTTTTGTCTCGACAGTTGTTGTCAGTATCAACTCTTTATCGCTATCACTAAATGCTGTATTATAAAATTCGCCATTCAGCCATTCTCTGACTGAACAGGTTTCCCAGGTAACGGGCTCCATTACCTCATTGTAAGGCATGCAATCAAGAGCATATCTGCTCACAACAAACAGCGAGGTTCTGTTATTTGAAAGCACCAGCCACTCAATGGGTTCTTTTCCGTTCTTCAGGTTATTGTCCTGCTCATATTCACCGAACACGATATAGTCTCCGGTCTTGGCATTGGCGAAGTCCTTGGTCTTATCTTCTATCTCTATCGTCTGTGCCTCGCTAAATGCTCCCTTGACCTTCTTACCTTCGTTATTGGCGTATGCCTTGACCTTGATGGTATAGGTGCTTGGCGAAAGTTTTTTGATAATATAGCTTCTTTCTTCTGTTCCGTCCTTTTTCAATGTCTTTAACTTCTTAAAGGACTTGTCACTTGCGGCCTTCATGTAAATGTAATATCCGGAAGCGTTCTCTGTCTTGGAAATGGTTACCGTTACAGATGAACCCTTTGCTGAAAGTGCGACGACAGGTTTGGCAGGTTTGGTTGCTGCCTTTGCTCCTTCTGTCGGTGCCAGAAGAACCGTGCCTGCAAGCATTACCAGGCACATCAGTGCTGCGATCATGGTTTTGTACTTCTTCATTTTGTAAACTCCTCTCGTTTGATTGTAAAAAAATAAAAAACAGACCTATTGGCGGGTTATGACCGATCCGTCAAAAAGTCTGGTTTTTCCGTATTGTGTTGATAATATAAAGATCCGGTAAAAGAGCCTGCTTCACCCGTGTCGTGTCGTGTCGTGTCGTGTCGTGTCGTGTCGTGTCGTGTCGTGTCGTGAAAAATTATTTTGATTCGTCATGATAAAGTCAAGGCTTTTGCATTATTCTTTATTATTCCATATCTGTCGAGTTCAGAATCTCAGAAATCGTTGCCTCGTCCTCTCCGAGTTCATCAGCAATTTCTTTGATCGAACGGCCTCTATCACGCATACGACGTGAAATCTTAAGGAGTCCTTCTCTAAGTCCTTCTTTCTTGATAGTTGCCACAAACTTCGCTTCATCGAATTCGGTAAGTATCACGTCGATCACCTCCGCTCTGTGCTTTTCAAGGAATTCTGTCAGAATTCCGTCTCGAATGCAGGATTGCACCGCTTCATCGGTTGCCAGGAGCGCTTCTTCCTTTGTTTTACAGTCCCTGCGATTTCTCTTTATCCTGTTTACAAGTTCCGTATACTCTGCAAGGGGCCTACTAGCCTTAAGTAAACCTGCATTCTCCGGTTTGTTCAGGTTATAAACCGTACCCGTCCACTCGTAATCTCCGCTCTTATCCACAACAGTAAAAGAATCTGACAGTTTCAGGTCATCCACTGCCGGACGATCTTCATCTCCGTTATAGAAGATAATGAATTTCGGAGTGGGGGATCTTTACAAGTGTCCTTCCATAAATACTGTCATCAATAGAAGCAAAAAACTTGTCATAGAGTCTGCCATAATAGATCAGACCGCGGACAGGCATATTCGGGTTAAATGTACTCTGCTGCTCCCATAAGGGCATATGATCATCGATAATGAAAGACACATCGTTCTTCATACCGATGTAGATCGTATCTTCGAGAGTATTGATCTCGATATCGTCATCTTTTGTATAATCTGTCCCGTTCAAAGCATTGTAAAGTGAAAGAACGTTGGCCTTCTGAGATTCTTTGCCAAACAGCAACTTAAAAAGTCGATCCTTATACTCTCTGTTAATGTTAAACTGCATTAATAACCTCACTGATTATAGCATAGTAATGGAATTTTGAAAAGAAAAAGGGTATCGAATTATTGTCAGAAAAAGCAGATTGTTTTAGATCTGTATATTATTTATATCATTAGTTGTTTTAATTGTCAAGAAAGAATATGCAATAGTCCCAACGCAAGAAAAAGAGGCTGATGCACCAAGTGCGTCAGCCTCTTTAATGTAGACACTTTAATTATACGCAGATCAGCGGATAACTTCCTTAACCCTTGCAGCCTTACCTGTTCTCTGGCGGAGGTAGTTAAGCTTTGCACGTCTAACCTTACCATGTCTGATAACCTCAACCTTAGCAACAACGGGTGAATGTAAAGGCCAGGTCTTCTCAACGCCTACACCGTCGGAAATCTTTCTGACGGTAAATGTCTCTCTGGCACCGCCGTTCTGTCTCTTGGTAACGATACCCTCGAATACCTGCTGTCTCTCGCGGTTGCCTTCCTTAACGAGTGAAGAAACCCTGACGGTATCTCCTACGTTAAACTCGGGTACGCTCTCTTTAAGCTGAGCGTTTTCAATGTTTTTAATGATGTCGTTCATTTGAACCTCCTAATATTATGCTGTTCTTACTACCTCGCGTTACCCGTTGTATGTCTGCTTGGTACAGCGGAACAACATTACTCACGGAGTGATATTATAACTCACAGAAGTATAAAATGCAAGAAGTTTTTTATAATAAAACCGTTTGTGTAGAAATACTTTTCCGGAAGCGCTCGTCATGTTCCACCAGGAGCATAGTGGGCCCAAAGTCAAGGATCATTTTCTCTATCTGCATGCGTGAGAAAACATCGATGTAGTTCAGCGGTTCATCCCATATGTACAGATGCGCGGGTGTGAGCAGGCTCGCGGCGATCAGAACTTTTTTCTTCTGACCCTCGGAGAATTCCTCCATGTTCTTTGCAAACTGCGCGCGTCCAAAGTCAAGCTGCCTGAGGATTGCAAGAAATATACTGTAATCGAGAGCATGCCTTTCGCAGAAGGTCTGAAGAGAACCGGTCAGGAAAGAGGTATCCTGATTGATGTAGGATACGACAAGGCCTGAGGAGACATCGAGGTTGCCGCTGACTAGAAGACCCGAGCTGAAATTCTGCTTTGCTGATGCTTCCCCGTTACCTTGAACACCCCGGGAATCGTCAGTAATTAGCGTGTTCATGCCCCCTACCGCAAGCTTCTGCAATATAGCCTTTATAATACTCGACTTGCCGCATCCGTTCGCGCCGGAAAGAAAGACCCTGTCGCCGCGCTTTATCTGAAATCTCAGACCGGAGAATAAATCACGCTCCGCGCCTTCATATTTCAGGCCCAGATCTCTTGCCTCAACAAGTACCTCCTTGTGGTATCGCATCGGCATGAGCTTAAGGTCCGCCACTTCCTCAATATCCTGCAGCAGCCCTTCCTTCTCTTCTATTTCACGATCTATCCTCTTTTCGAAGGATTTGACCCTTGACTGCATCTTCTTGGTCTTCGCGCCGATATAGGCACGGGTGTCCATGAACCGGTCATGCTCCTTCATCGGGTCAAAACCTATCTTCGAGCCCTCGTTCTTGTCTGCCCACCTTCCGGCCCTGTCCGCTGCGACTTTAAGTTTTCCTATCTCCTTAAGGTGCTTTTCGTTCTCTGCCTTTGCGAAGGCATCGCTGCGCTCCTTATTTTCCCACCATGTCGAGAAATTGCCTGTCTGAACCTCAACGGTCTTACGGTTAAGGACAAGAACATGGTCGCAGACCGCGTCTAGCAGGTCGCGGTCATGTGAAACAAGTATAAACCCCTTCTTGGAATTCAAATACTCTTTTACAGTCTTCCGCGCCTCACTGTCAAGATGGTTGGTCGGCTCATCTATCAGCAGGAATTCGTTCTCTCCCGCAAACAGGACCGCAAGCATCATCTGTGTTCTCTCACCGTTGCTCAGGGTTCCGAAGGGCCTGTACAGCAGTTCCGCGTCAAGTCCTATCTGATTTATCTGCATCAGTATCTGCCATGACTCCGCACCGGGCTTCCATTCCCCGGCCAGCTCATCCGCAGTTTTATTCATCTGCTCCCCGGAGACCTCGTAGGGAAAATAGTCAAAACTTGTTCCGGCAGAAATACTGCCTCTGTATTCATATTTTCCAAGAAACAGATTCAGCAGGGTTGTCTTTCCCTTTCCGTTTCTTCCGATCATTCCGAGCTTCCAGTCGGTATCGATATTAAAGCTTACATCCTCCAGTACGTTGTCCGCACTTCCGTCATAGGAAAATGTAAGGCCGCTCACTCTAATCTGTGCCATATATACATCAACTCCATTCACTCATACCCGTAAAAAAGGACCTGCTTGCATGACAAAAGCAGATCCTTTGATCAGACGAAACCTCAATATGCAGAAAACCGCCGTGGGTCAGCAATACGGGCTCCTTATGATCCTTCGATCCGCATTCGGCATACACAAACAAGACCCTACAGGGCCATTCACTGTCTGCAATTACCTGAAGCTTATCGAATAATCATGGGACCACTCACACCTTTCGGCGCCTTTCTGTTTTTTTATATTCTATCACACTTTATAGCGCGGGTCAATTTTTATAGCAGATAACACTTTCGATCTGAGAATAGGCCTTACCGGGTTCCAGATCAAAAGGATGCTGTTTTACGACTCCTTCGAAATAACGGTACGGAGGATCGTTCTCGGTCTTTCCTTCGGCGATCTCGGCCGCCCCCTGCCTTACGCAGCGGATAAGAGAGATATCATCAAAGTCCTGAGCATGACCGTGAAGTATCTTGTCGGCTTTCTCCTCGAGGAACATAATACCGTCAAGCCTTCTGACAAACTCGGACATCGAAGGGCAATCGTCAAACTGCATCCACAGATGATGATTGATCGAGTCGCCGGTAAAGAGGATTCTGTCTTCTTTCAGAAGAATAAGAATACCTCCGGGAGAATGCCCGGGAAAATCAAAGATCTCAAGTGTTTTCCCGCCGAGATCGAAAACATCTCCTCCCTTAACGGTCTTAAATGGCGGCACCGTCGCGCCGGCTTTTTCGCAGCCCTCTACAAACCGCGGATCATTAAAGAACTCCTCAGCCATCGGTATATCGGCAGGATTGATGTAGGCCTCATCGAAAAAGACATTGCCGTAAATATGATCCGGATGCCCGTGCGTGTTGATGACAAAAACAGGCTTATCCGTAAGTTTGCGGACTGTTTCGCCAAGATCTGCCGCAGCCATCATGGTATCGATCACACATGCCCGGTTCTCGCCGACAACAAGATACCCTGTCGCCGCATGAGCTTCATCGAGCAGATAAACACCCGGAATCATCTCTTTAACAAAAATCCTGTGTTTGCTTTCTTCGTATTCCTTCAGGAACTTCCTGTCCTTTTTGTCAAGCTCGACCTTCTCAAACAGATCGGGACGGCGCTCCATAGTCCTTATAAGGCTTTTCTCGCGCCTGAAACGCGCTATATTGGCGTGATGACCCGACAGGAGTACATCCGGTACCCTTTTCCCGAGAAAGACCTCAGGACGGGTATATTGGGGGTATTCGAGCGTATTGCCCTCGAAGCTCTCGTCCCCCGCTGATTCATCATTATTAAGAACACCGGGAACGAGCCTCGAAACCGCGTCCATAACGGCAAGCGCCGGCAGCTCTCCGCCGGTCAGAACAAAATCTCCGAGCGAGATGTAATCGTCGACCTCCATCTCAAGAACGCGCTCATCGATGCCTTCATAATGTCCGCACAGGAAGATAAGGCTCTCCTCGCCCGCAAGCTCCTTCGCAACATCCTGGGTAAAGGTCCTTCCGATAGGACTAAGATAAATGATCCGTGAACGTTTATCCGGGTGCAGTCCCTTGGCATACTCACAGGCCCTGTAAACAGGTCCGGGCTCCATGACCATCCCCGCACCCCCGCCGTAGGGATAATCGTCGACGCGGTTGTGTTTATCCTCGGCAAAATCGCGGATATCCACCACATCACACGAGATCAGGCCATTCTCAACAGCCCTGCCCATAATGCTTGTAGACATGCAGCTGCCGATCATATCCTTAAATAAAGTCAGAACCGTAAAATGAATACCTTCAGCCATTTCAGCCCTTTCATAAATCAAAAATCAAAGATCTTCCAGCCCCGGCAAAAGATGCACCTTAATAAATCCCTCAGCCGGATTCTTTTCAAGAACGCACTCGGCAGTCGACGGGATCAGAAGCTCCTTCCCATCCGACTTCCTCACGATAAAAACATCATTCGCGGCAGTCTGCAGCACATCCTCAACAACGCCAAGCTCATTGCCTTCCTCGTCAACAGCCCTCAGCCCCACCAGATCGCAGATAAAGAATTCCCCTTCCTCAAGCGGCACCGCGTCCTCGCGGTCGATCAACAGATCACACTGCCTCAGCGTCTCAACGAGATTCCTGTCGTCAATATCCTTAAAATGCAGAATGACCATGTTCTTAAAGAACTTGACACTGTCGATCTCGACCTCTTTCAAAACACCCTTTTTATCGATAAAGCACTTCTTCAGAGCCTTAAACCGCTGCGCGTCATCAGTAGTCGGAAAAACATTCACTTCCCCGTGAACTCCGTGAGGCGAAGTAATCACACCGACACGTAATCTATCTACCATCAATACTCCTCACCTTCATTAGTATAAAAAAGTATCAGTTTAGCCAAAGCTATTATACATAATACAGGCTCCGATTTCTACCCTGGAACAACCTAAATAGTGTTGTCACTTATGTGCCGCTACGTTGCGCTCCGGAGCGAGAGCGTGTCTCCGGAAAAAATCGCGTTGCAGCTCCCACGTTCCTCATCTAGTAACACCAAAATAAAGAATAAAGCCTCCGCAGAAGCGGAGGCTCAAAAGGTAGTCACAGCCTCGAAAACACCTCGGCGTGACCGTGAGTGGCTCCGCCACCTTGCGTTTAGCAAAAGCGCGTTGAATCATCGCGACTTTTGCTGATCAAACGCAAGGTGAGCCTCCGCAGAAGCGGAGGCTCACTCACTAGACAATATCCACTACAACTTTTCTGTCATCCCTAGTAGCTGCAGCTTTTACAACGGTACGTATGGACTTAGCGATACGGCCCTGTTTTCCAATGACCTTTCCCATATCCTCCGGTGCAACTCTAAGCTCGATAACAAGTGCTTTGTCGGTTTCCCTTTCGGTAACCTCCACCTGCTCCGGATGATCAACCAGTGATGTAGCTATTACTCTTACTAACTCTTTCACTACCAATCACCTCACATTATTTAACGATACCGGCCTTCTTGAAAAGCTTACCTACGATATCTGTAGGCTGTGCGCCGTTAGCAAGCCACTTCTTTGCTGCTTCCTCATCGATCTGGAAGGAGCTGGGCTCCTTGTTGGGATCGTAAGTACCGATCTCTTCGATGAAGCGACCGTCACGGGGAGAATTGCTGTCTGCTACGATGATCCTGTAGAAAGGATTCTTCTTTGCACCCATTCTTCTGAGTCTGATCTTTACCATTACTGATTCACCTCCTTATCAAAAACTAAATGGCATTTTAAATTTACCTTTTTTGCCCTTGCCGCCAAACATACCCGACATCTGTTTCATCATCTTTCGGGTTTCGCCGAACTGCTTGACCATACGGTTAACATCGGCAATGTCGACACCGGCGCCCTTCGCAATGCGGTTCTTGCGCGAAGGATTGAGAAGATCGGGGTTGGCCCTCTCCTCCTTTGTCATGGAGTTGATGATCGTTTCCATCTGCTTCATGCTGTCCTCACCGGCAGAAAGATCGACATTCTTCATATTCATGCCGCCGATCCCCATACCGGGAAGCATATCGAGAATCTTGGAGAGACCACCCATGTTCTTCATGTTATTGATCTGTTCAAGATAATCGTTGAAATCAAATTCGGCCTTGCGGATCTTTTTCTCAAGCTCCCTGGCCTTTTCATCGCTGTACGCTGCCTCGGCTTTATCGATAAGAGTAAGGATATCTCCCATTCCGAGTATCCTCGAGGCCATGCGGTCCGGATAGAACTGCTCGATGTCATCCATCTTCTCACCGGTACCGATGTAAAGAATAGGCTTACCGGTAACCTGTTTGATGGAAAGTGCGGCACCGCCTCGGGTATCGCCGTCCAGCTTGGTAAGGATAACGCCGGTGATCTCGAGCTTGGAATTGAAGGTCTCTGCCACGTTAACAGCGTCCTGACCCGTCATGGAGTCAACGGTAAGGACCGTATGGTCAATGTTGACGCTCTCCTTGACAACGATAAGCTCCTGCATCATCTCCTCGTCAATATGAAGACGGCCGGCAGTATCTATGATAACAACATTTTCATTGTTGCTCTTTGCATGCTCAAGAGCCGCTTTTACAATGTCCACCGGCGCATGATCGGTACCCATCTGGAAGAAGTCGACTCCGACCTTGCCCGCATTGATGCGGAGCTGCTCGATCGCGGCAGGCCTGTAGATATCGCAGGCAACCAGCAGGGGCTTACGGCCCTTGGACTTGAACTTCCCGGCGAGCTTGGCCGCCATGGTCGTCTTACCTGCACCCTGGAGACCGCACATCATGATCGTAGTGATCTCATTGCCGGGCTTTAATGTGATCTCGGTGGTCTCGTCACCCATGAGCTTTGTGAGCTCCTCGTTGACGATCTTGATCACCATCTGTCCGGGTGTAAGGGAATTCAGAACATCCTGACCTACAGCACGTTCCTGGACATTAGAAATAAAGGTCTTAACTACTTTAAAGTTTACATCCGCCTCGAGAAGGGCCATCTTGACCTCTCGCATGGCGACCTTGACGTCTTCCTCGGAGAGCCTTCCCTTGCCTTTAAGGTTTTTAAAGACATTCTGGAGCTTCTCGCTTAATCCCTCAAAAGCCATCGGTTACCTCCTCCTGCAATTACTTAACCAGAGTTTCCCTGGCCTTCCTGACACAGTAGAGAATGATCTCAGGATCGGTGTTCCCGGCGTTGATCATATCCTCCATCTCGTTAAGAGCTGCCTCAGTTTCATTTATCTTTTTCAAAAATCCGAGCTTCTCTTCATATCTGCGAAGCTTACCGGAGCATCTTACAACTATGTCTCTGACTCCCTGCCTGCTGATATCAACTTCTCCGGCAATCTCGCCGAGCGAATAGTTATTCAGGACATAGTCCTCAAAAACCACCCGGTTATGGTCAGAAAGCATGTCGCCGTAAATATCGTAAAGCTTGGCCAGCTCAACGATCTCGCGGATCTTATCATCAGCATCGGAACCCATATAAAACTACCTCGCTGTAAAGCTTTTTTCTTTACAGAGAGGTAGTATAACCCACAAAAATAATTCTGTCAACCGGAAATATCAAAAAAACCAGATGTTCTTTATTAATTTTCGCTATCGGACGAATCGGTCCCTTCGTCGCTAAAAAGCGCCTCTACAAAGGCTCTGGGATCAAATCTCTGGAGATCGTCGATATGCTCACCGACTCCGATATACTTGACAGGTATCGAAAGCTCCTTCTGGATCGCAACTGCTATGCCGCCCTTGGCAGTTCCGTCGAGCTTTGTGATAACAATTCCGGTGATCTCGGCCACCTCGCAGAACTGCTTGGCCTGAGCAAGAGCATTCTGTCCCGTGGTTCCGTCGAGAACGATAAGGGTCTCACGGAAAGCATCGGGATACTCGCGGTCGATGATCTTGTTGATCTTCCTGAGCTCCTCCATGAGGTTTTTCTTGTTATGAAGGCGTCCGGCCGTGTCGCAGAGAAGTATATCCGCGCGTCTGGATTTTGCTGCGGAAACAGCATCGAAGATAACGGCTGCGGGGTCCGAGCCTTCACTCTGGCTTATGAGTTCAACTCCGGCTCTGTTGGTCCACTCAGCAAGCTGATCGATCGCGCCCGCACGGAATGTATCTGCGGCGGCAACAAGTACTCTTTTGCCTTCATCCTTGAAATGTCCGGCCATCTTGCCTATTGTAGTGGTCTTTCCGACTCCGTTTACTCCTATTACAAGGACAACAGAGCTCTTCTTTTCAAAATCGTATGCATCCTCGGGGACTTCCATCTGCTCAACGATGCTGTCCATCAGAAGCTGCTTGCAGTCCGCTGGATCCTTGATCTTCTGCTCCTTTACCTTTTCCTTAAGGTTATCCATGATATCCATGGTCGCCTTGATTCCGATATCGGCCATAATAAGTGTTTCTTCAAGCTCGTCGTAGAATTCGTCATCTATCGACGAAAAAGCACTGAACACGTTGCTCAGACCTGAAGAAATACTGTCTCTGGTCTTGGCAAGTCCGGCAACAAGTCTGCCGAAAAAGCCTTTTTTCTCTTTTTCTTCTCCCATTTCTTTACCTCATTGGTCCTGATTATTTACTGAGTAAGATCGTTTTCTATCAAACTTACGGAAACAAGGGTCGAAACACCCTTTTCCTGCATCGTTATACCGTAAAGGATGTCCGCGGCGCTCATAGTACCCCTTCTGTGAGTGATAACAATGAACTGCGAGTTTTTGGTAAGCTTATGCAGGTAGCTCGAGAATCTCTTAACATTCGAATCATCGAGCGCGGCTTCGATCTCATCAAGCAGACAGAACGGTGAAGGCTTCAGGTTCTGGATCGCGAACAAGAGTGAGATCGCGGTAAGAGCCTTCTCTCCACCGGAAAGCTGCATCATGTTCTGAAGCTTTTTTCCAGGCGGCTGCGCGTTGATCAGAATGCCTGCCTCAAGGATATCCTCGTCCTGTACCATCTCAAGCTTCGCGCTTCCTCCTCCGAAGAGTTCCCTGAACACGATATTGAATTCTTTTCCGATAAGCGCAAACTGCTCGGTGAACTGATTGCGCATCGCTTCGTCAAGCTCATCGATGATGGTCTGTATCGATTCCTTGGAGGAGATCAGATCGTCTCTCTGTGAGGACAGGAGGATATAACGTTCGGATACCTCCTTAAACTCATCGATCGCATTGACATTAACATCTCCGAGTGCCTTGATCGACGATTTGGCGTCGGATATATCCTTTTTAGCGGCTCCGGCCTTGAATTCGGGATCCCTGTACTGCTCGGCACCCGAAACGGTCAGCTGATATTCCTCCCAGATATAGTTCGTCTGGTAATCAAGCTGGTCCCTGAGCTTGTCACGCTGCGTCTGGAGGCGCATAACCTCCTTTTCAAGCTCTGTGACGCGCTTTCCGAGCTCTGCCCAATGCTCAAAGAAGCTCTTGTGTTCGGATGTGACATTTTCTTTCTTAAGAGTAACTTCACTGATATTCCTGTCAAGTTCTTCTATCTTGCCGGTGTTCTTTTCGATCCTGGCCCTGTTTTCGGATATCTCCTGAGCCTTGGCCTCGGATTCCTGCTTCGAGTTCTCGCTGCTGTCCTTTATCTCCTGCTCCTCGCTGCGGAGCTTCTCGATCTCGGACCTGATACGCGCGATATTCTCGTCGGTATAGCGACCCGCCTGTTCAACATTGGCGGTTTCAAGCTTCACGTTGTTAACCTTCTCGACAGCCTCACCCTCGGAGAAGCGAAGCTCTACAAGGCGTGCGTTGCTCTTTTCGATGGATTCGTGGAATTCGGTATTGGCGGCCTCGTTCTGTGCAAGAAGGTCCTTATTGCCCTGAATCTGGGCATTCAGCTCGCCTGTCTTCTCATCGAGCGCCTTGTTCTCTTCTTCCCACGACCTTGCCTTGGAGGCGATTTCCTCAAGGTTCTGGCGTTCCTTCTCGAGGTTCATGAATATGCTGTTCTGCTCTACGGCACGCTCCTGCATAGCAGCTCTTGTGGCATCAAGGTCGTCACGAACGCTCTTTTTGTGAGCTGCAAGCTCGGCCTGACGTGCCTTGACCTTTTCAAGCTCTCTTGCCGAGTCGGCAAGAAGCTTTTCGAGCTCCTCAAGTTCTCTTTTTCTTCCGAGAAGATTGCTGGAGTTCCTGTATGTTCCGCCGGCGATCGAACCGCCCGGGGCAAGCTGTTCGCCCTCAAGGGTAACGATCCTCAGGGAATACTCGTACTTCTTTGCAAGGGCAAGAGCGTTGTCTACCTTATCTACAACTATAAAGTTCTTCAGAAGATGATTAATAACGCCTCTGAACCTGTCATCGCATTTGACCAGAGCTGCTGCATCGGATACTACTCCGTTTTCCTTCATGACCGCGGGATCATTGTCCTGCTTTCTTTTCCCGACACTTGTGATAGGCAGGAAGGTTGCCCTTCCGAGCTTATTCTTCTTCAGATACTCGATTACGTTCTTTGCGGTCTGCTCATCCTCGGTAACGATATGCGACACAGAAGCGCCCAGAGCAGTTTCCACGGCCGTTTCATACTTTTTCTCAACAGATATAAGGTCAGCGACAACACCGTTGATTCCGTCGAATCTGGAGCGGTTCTCCATGATGTTGCGAACCGTGGCGCCATACCCCTCATATCTCTCGGCTATATTTTTCAGAGATTCAAGCTCGCTTTTTCTTCCGAGGAACTGTTCATGTGTACCCTCGTATACGGAGGCAAGCTTCTTCTCCTCCTCGGCGTCGGCCTTCAGTGAATCCATCAGGCTGTTGATCCGGTTCTTATCCTCAAGAACAACAAGGGAGATATCGCTGTATTGCTTCTCGAGCTCGGCAACCCTGTCCTTAGCGGCGGAAAGATCGGTCTTGTTTCTGATCATTCTTGCGGCAAGCTCCGAACGGCGCATAGCGACCTGCTCGAGCATTGTATTGTATCGCTGAAGATCGGACTTATACGAGCTGTCCTCATTCATGAGCTTCAGGATCCCGGTATTTGCGGTTTCGATATTTGATGAAAGCTCCTGAATCTCCTTTTTGATGTTTTCAACGTTCTCCGAGGCAGATACTGCAAGATCGTTCAGTTCCTTCAGGTGTCCGGAGTACTTATCCTTCTGCTCCTCAAAGCCCTTGAGCTCTTCACTCTTTGAATTGATCTCCTCGTAGATAGCGGCGATCCTCTCGCCTATACGTTCGCTGTTCTGGGTGATGGCAAGAAGCTGCTGTTCAAACAGCTTGATCTCGCCCTCCATTTTCTCGTTTGAAAGAAGCAGCTCCTGTTTAAAGTTCCTGCTCTGCTCAAGAGCATTGTTATAATCCTCGATAATGCCCTCAAGACGCTTGTATTCGGTCTCGGCGTTCTCGTTGGCAGCCTTGGTCTCGTTCAGCTGTTCGGTTGCGATATTGAACTTATCCTCGAGCGCCTTGCTCGCTGAATCGGACTTGTCGTACTCAACAAGAAAAGCGTTGAGTTCAAGCTTTTTCAGTATCTCCTTAAGGCGAAGATACTCTCTGGCAACCTTGCTCTGTTCTTCAAGAGGACCGATGCGCTTCTCTATCTCGCTGATGATATCCATGATGCGCTCAAGATTCGCGCATGCCTCGGCAAGATTCTTCTCGGCGACGGCCTTGCGCTTCTTGAACTTAACGATTCCGGCAGCTTCATCAAACAGCTCACGCCTGTCCTCGGGCTTGGTTGAAAGGATCCTGTCGATCTGTCCCTGTCCGATGATCGAATAGCCTTCCTTACCGATTCCGGTGTCCATGAAGAGCTCCTGAACATCGCGGAGCCTGCAGGTCATGCCGTTGATCATGTATTCGCTCTCACCCGAACGGTAAACTCGCCTTGAAACACTGACCTCCTCATAGGAAACGGGAAGCTTATGGTCTGAATTGTCAAAGGTTATCTCAACGAAAGCAAAGCCCTGAGGTTTACGCGCCTCGGAGCCTGCGAAAATGACGTCCTGCATATTGGTTCCGCGGAGCTGCTTAGCGCTCTGCTCACCAAGAACCCACCTTACGGCATCGGCTACATTTGATTTACCGGAACCGTTAGGACCGACGATAGCGGTTATACCGTCGTGAAATTCAAATTTGATCTTATTCGCAAAGGACTTAAAGCCCTGGATTTCAATACTTTTAAGGTACATAAGAGATAAATCCGTTTCTCAGTTAAAATTTTCGATCGCTTCTTTTGCCGCGGCCTGCTCGGCTCTTTTCCTGCTCGAGCCGGTTCCCAGTCCGAGGATTTTGTCGCCGACCTTTAATTCGACGACAAATTGCTTGTTATGATCGGGTCCCGTGGCCTCGACGAGTTCATAGGAAGCATTGGTGATGCCGTTCGCCTGAACAAGTTCCTGAAAACGTGTCTTGTAATCAACATAATCATGGCGTTCAAGATTCTCTTCGGTAAGGATATACCTGAATATGAATTTCTCCGCTTCCCTGTCCTGAGAATCAAGATACAGCGCGCCGATAACAGCCTCGATAACATCACACAGCAGGGAATCCCTTTCCTTGCCTCCGTTCATGGTTTCTCCGTGTCCCAGCAGAATATAGTCACCGAGCTGTATTTTCCTGGCACAGGGAGCAAGCGCCTCCTCACAGACGAGAGATGCTCTGAGCTTACTGAGCTCACCCTCGCTCATATTGGGAAAACGGTTGAACAGGAACATGCTTGATGTCAGTTCAAGAACCGCGTCACCCAGAAACTCGAGCCTTTCGTAGCACGACCTGCCGTCAGCCCTGTGCTCGTTGACATAGGAGCTGTGCGAAAGGGCTTCGACCAGAAGCAGAGGATCCTTGAAGTGATAGCCGATCACATCCTCAAGCTTCAAAGCTTTTTCTTCAAAGAAGTTCATAAAACACCTTTTCAAACGAAGAGACTGTCCCTCGGGACAGTCCCCAAATCCATCAATTGATTGCGTTTTTGATCTGTTCCACGGCGTCTGCCACGGTAACTATCTTTTCGGCATCCTCATTGGCTATTTCGATATCGAACTCTTCCTCGATAGCCATGATGATCTGAAAAACGTCGAGAGAATCGGCACCGAGGTCATCCACAAAGGTTGTGTCCATCGTGATGCTGTCCACATCAACCTGAAGCACCTCACTGATAATCCCCTGTAACTTTTCAAATTCCATTTCATCGCCCCCTATTCATAGTAGTTGATCAATCTGTTTGTATATTTCTGGCAATTTTCTCACTGATCTTCTTCTCAGAGAATACAACACTCTGAAGAATTGAATTCTTGATCTCGATGCTCTTGGAACTGCCGTGAGTCTTGATCACAAGACCGTTAAGCCCGAGCATCGGCGCTCCTCCGTTGCCCTCGGTAGTAAAACCTGAAAGGCTCTTTTTCAAGGAAGACTTGATAAGTGCTCCACCGAGCATCGTAGCCGGATTGGACTTAAGTGCATCCTTGACCGTAAGGATCAGGGCACCGGCAACACCCTCATAAAGCTTAAGGATGACATTGCCCGTAAAGGCCTCGCAGACGATAACATCCGCATCGCCGTACGGTATCCTTCTGGATTCTATGCTGCCTACAAAATTGATATCGGGACACGCCTTGAGCAGAGGATAGGTCTCCTTTACAAGAGCGTTGCCCTTCTCCTCCTCGGTTCCGATATTGACTATCGCAACACGGGGATTGCTGATTCCGACAACATTCTCCATATAGATGGAACCCATCTTCGCGAACTGCACCAGATGATTGGGTCTGGCGTCAACATTCGCTCCGCAGTCGATAAGTAATGCAGGACCGCCTAATGTAGGAATAAGCGGAGCAAGCGGGGTACGTTCAACTCCCTTGATCCTTCCGGCAATAAGCTGACCGCCAACAAGAACCGCTCCTGTACTGCCCGCCGAAACAAACGCTCCGGCCTGACCGTCCTTGACCAGGTTCATTCCGACAACGATCGACGAATCCTTCTTCCTTCTGATAGCCATAACGGGCGCTTCGTCGTTGGTGATAACCTCCGAAGCCTCGACTATCTCGATACGAGATTTATCAAACTGATACTTGGCAAGCTCCGAAGTGATCACATCGGATTGTCCGACAAGCAGACACTTGACCTTGGGTTCCTCGTTTACAGCTTCAACGGCTCCCTTAACGATCTCAAGAGGCGCATTGTCACCGCCCATTGCATCGACGGCAACGCTGATCAATTCGCTCATATAATTACCTTCCAATTCATGATAAACTATAGCATATTAAAAAGCAAGTTATGACATCAAACTTTCTTGTAGAAGAA
>CAJOQS010000223.1 GCA_905236925.1 uncultured Lachnospiraceae bacterium
GCAATGCTGGCCACAACGTCATCCGATATCTTGATATCGCCTTTCTCGCTTATATATTCTTCACTCATCTGAATATCATCCTCTCATGATCCCACGGAAGGATCTGGTTTTATTGATTCTTCTCATCTTGTATATCTTACCACGAAAAGTTATATTTGAAAAGATTGATTTTTATTATATAATGAAACCGGAAACACGAAATATAAGGGGTGAGGCGTATGACGATAAACGAGGTTTACAACGGTCTGGACAAGGAGCAATCCGCCGATTATGTCCTTTCTGCCGACAAGTTTGAGATCAGATATATGAATCCAAAAGCGGTCGAATACACACCTTCGGTCACTTCAGGAAAGCTCTTTTGCACCGCTCTTTGCGGAAGAAAGGAGCTATGTCCGGATTGTCCTCTCAGGAATAAGCTGAAATCATCACCTGTAAAGGTAGCTGCCGACAGTCTCTGTTCCTTTGCGAATGTTACATTCTGCAGGATCATAACCGAGACCGAGGAACTTATCATTTCTAGGTGGAAAGAAGATACAGGCGATCTTATAGCTGACTGCGGATACTTTGATCTGGCCAAGGCACTTGATTCGCTCGGAAACGACAGGGAAGTATACGATGCCATCTTAAAGACCTATCTCGAAGACGGTCAGACCCTTCCCAGCGCGATAACCGACTGCTATGCCGCGAAGGATTATAAGAATCTAAGGATCAAGGTACACGGCCTTAAGAGCGCTTCCTACGTTGTCGGAGCAAATGATCTGGGTGACCTCGCGAAAAAGCTGGAATTTGCCTGCAGAAGGCTTGAAGGTGACGATTCCCGTTCAATCCCCGGCGATGAAAATGAGGATCCTCTCTGGATAATCGATAATAACATCGGCAAGCTGATATCCGATTATAACAGCATTCTGGACGTTACGGTACGCTACCTCACAAACACCTGAACGAAGAAGATAATGCAAAAAGGCAGGAGAACCAGTCTCCTGCCTTTAATAATTTGATGATAGATCAAACTCTCTTAAGATACTCGCCGCTTCTGGTGTCGATCTGGATCTTGTCGCCTCTTTCAACGAAGAGAGGAACCATAACCATAGCACCTGTCTCAACTGTAGCGGGCTTGGAAGCACCTGTAGCGGTATCACCCTTGAAGCCGGGCTCGGTCTCGGTGATCTCAAGCTCTGCGAACATGGGAGGCTCTACAGAGAAAACCTTGCTCTGGTAGGAAAGCATCTTAACCATATCGTTTTCTTTAACGAACTTAAGAGCGTCGCCAACTTCCTCGGATGTAAGAGCGATCTGCTCGTAATCCTCGGTGTTCATGAAATGGAACATATCGCCGTCAG
The DNA here is from genome assembly GCA_905236925.1 of uncultured Lachnospiraceae bacterium. Lineage (GTDB taxonomy): Bacteria > Bacillota > Clostridia > Lachnospirales > Lachnospiraceae > RUG11977. The sequence continues at coordinate 1,341 of CAJOQS010000223.1, forward strand.
CATAGAGATACTGCATATCGGACTTCTCGATATGAGCCTGGGGATAACGGTCTGTAGGACGGAAGGTTGTTTCGGTAACACCTCCGTTGATGATGTCTCTAAGCTTAGTTCTTACAAATGCAGCACCTTTGCCGGGCTTAACATGCTGGAACTCGACAACCTGGCAAACCTTGCCGTCGATCTCAAGTGTCATTCCGTTTCTGAATTCACCTGCTGAAATCATAAATAAAAAACCTCCTAAAAAATTAAACACAAAATCACTTGTAGTATTTTATACCAAAGAAAAAAATAATTCAACACTATTTTTTTCTGTTGTTTTTATGTTTCTTAAGCCTTTTTTTATAAAAGTGCAGGACAATGGCCTCCAAGCGGCGTTTCAGAACTATCTGGAATTCTTCATGCGGGTCGATCGGATTAACAAGAATCGTATGGATATTCGAAGCGTTTCCGCCGAAAATATCGGTAAATATCTGGTCGCCGACACAGAGACAGGATTCCACCGAAAGTCTCATCAGCATCGCAGCGATGTAATAATTCTTGTGATAGGGTTTCTGGGCCTTAAAGATGTATTTAACGTTAACATCCTTATTGAACCGCTCAACTCTGGGCTTTTTATTGTTTGAAAGAAGACAGATCTCGTACCCTATCTCCTTCAGACGTTTGAACAGGGCGATGGCCCTTTCGTCGGCATCCGCCCCGTGGGGCACAAGGGTATTATCAATATCAAAGATAATGCCCCTGTAACCCTTGCGGTAATATGCCTCGAAATCTATCGAATAGGTTGAATCCACCCATTCGTCCGGAAACAGATACGAGAGTCTGCGTCTCATTGGTATTACTCTTCCTCTTCTTCCTTGCGGTACTTGGCAGCCTCTTCAATAACCTTGGCCTGAACGTCGGAAGGAGTCTGCTCATAGCGGTCGATCTGATACTCGAAATCGCCGATACCTCCGGTCATTGAACGAAGGTCTGTTGAATATCCGTAGAGCTCAGCAAGCGGCACATCCGCATTGATGATCTGCTTTCCGCCGGAAACGGGATCCATACCGAGAACACGGCCTCTGCGCTTGTTCAGATCGCCCATGATATCACCGGTGAACTTATCGGGAACGGTGACCTTAAGAGAAACGATGGGCTCTAACAGGCAGGGTGAGCAGTTCTCCTTGGGATCGTTGAACGCTGCCTTGAAGGCAAGCTTAGCTGCCATCTTGAATGCCTGCTCGGAGGAATCAACCGGATGATATGATCCGTAGAACAGGGTCGCACGGAGTCCTACAACGGGATATCCTGCAAGAGGTCCTGCAAGAACCGACTCGGCAAGTCCCTTTTCAACTGCGGGGAAGAAGTTCTTCGGAACTACGCCGCCGACAACTTCCTCGTCGAATACATATGCCTTTTCCATATCGCCTGAGGGCTGGAAACGGATATGAACGTCACCGTACTGTCCATGACCGCCGGACTGCTTCTTATGCTTACCCTGCTTCTCAACCATCTTGCGGACGGTCTCGCGGTAGGGAACACGGGGCTTGCCTGTCTCAACCTCAACCTTATAGCGGGAAGCCAGCTTGCTTACTGTAACATCGATCTGCTGATCGCCGATACCGTAGATGAGGGTCTGACGGTTTTCCTTGTCCTGAACAATGCGCATCGTCTTGTCCTCGGCAAGAAGCTTTGCCATTGCCTGAGCGAACTTGTCCTCGTCGCCCTTGTTCTTGGTCTCGACCTTCTGATATGTGTAAGGTGTCGAGAATACAGGTCTCTCAAAGATAACGGGATTAGCCTTTGTAGAAAGGGTGTCGCCGGTCTGTGTGTTGGAAAGCTTGGAAAGAGCTCCGATATCGCCGGGGTTCAGTTCCTTGACCTCAATGGCTTCCTTGCCGCGGAGAACATAGAGTCTCGAGATCTTCTCTTCTGTCTCACGCTCGGCGTTGAAAATCGGAACATCCACGGTCAGCTTGCCCGAGCAGACCTTAATGCAGGAATAAGTACCGAAATCGTTAACGATGGTCTTGAATACCTTAGCAGTAAAGGGCTTATTGATATCGTAGTTCGCAGCAAACTCGCTGTCGTCCTTCGCGTTCTTGCCGACAACCTTGTGGTTAAGGGGTGAAGGGAAATATGAACGGATGCAGTCCATGAGCATCTTGGTACCCTGCTGGTTAAGACCCGAACCTACAAGAACGGGAACGGTATCACCGCAGAATACGGAACTGTGAAGCGCGGTGTCGATCTCCTCCTGAGTGAATTCCTCCTCGTTGAAGTATTTGTCCATGAGTTCCTCGCTGGTCTCGGCAATAGCCTCGAGCAGATCATGACGGCAGGAATCAACCTCGTCCTTGATCGAAGCGGGAATATCGCAGTCAGTATATTCGCTACCCTTTGTAAACTTGCGGCCGCCCATCTTAACGACATTAACAAAGCCTACAAACTTGTCATTCTCAAAGAAAGGTGTATGGAAAGGAGCGATCTTAGTTCCGAAGTTCTCCTTAAGCTGTTCTACAACATTGGCAAAATTGGCATTGGCATCATCCATTGCAGTTACAAAGAACATGCGGGGAAGATTTCTCTTCTCGCACATTTCCCATGCTTTGATCGTACCGACTTCAACACCCGACTTGGCGTTAACAACGATGATGGCTGCGCCTGCGGCGTCAAGAGCTTCTTCAACCTCGCCGACAAAATCAAAGTAACCGGGTGTATCAAGGAAATTGTACTTAATTCCGTTGTATTCGATAGGAATCAGTGAAGTGCTGATGGAGAAACCTCTCTTGGTCTCTTCCTTGTCGAAGTCACTGATCGTACTTCCGTCTTCTACACGACCCATACGGCTGATGATTCCGTTTGCAAATGCAGTGGCCTCGATCAGCGTAGTTTTTCCGCATCCCCCGTGTCCTAAGATAGCCACATTGCGGATGTCTTCACTTTTGTAAGTGTTCATAACTAAAAATCCTCCGAAATTTCGATTAAGTACTGACGGATTCTTGTGAAAGATAAAACCCCGTTCCAGCAGCACCGTAGTATATTTTACTAAAAACGGAAGGATTTAACAATAATTTTTTGATTTTTTTTATAAAAAAAGGGGGACGGAATGAACCGTCCCCGAAGGTGTTTCATAATTATCAGATCTTGAAGAATGCGATACTCTGCTTGAGGTCGTCGGAAATCTTGTCAAGCTCTTCTGCCTTGACAACGATTGCTTCGATGTTATTACTGAGCTGGGTAAGTGAAGCGCTTGTCTCCTCGGTAGTAGCTGCGTTCTCTTCAGAGATACTCGAAAGTGATTCAACGGAATCAAGGATGCTGTCCTTCTTGGAGCTCATATCGGTAGTCTGAACGGCTGTAGCCTCGTTCTCCTTCTTGGCGTCGCGAAGGATATCAAACATTGAATTGAAGCTCTCGACCATATTAGCAAGTGATTCGTTCTCCTGCGTAGTTGCTTCCTTGATGCTTCCGGTAAGAGCCTTGTTGCGCTCCGAATACGCGCTGATATCGTTCAGCATTGAAGTGATCTCACCAGCTAGTCTGTTGGTCTCGGTAGCAAGGTCCTTAATATTCTCGGCAACAACCGAGAAGCCTCGTCCTGCCTCGCCGGCACGTGCTGCCTCGATGGAAGCGTTAAGTGCAAGAAGGTTTGTCTGACCTGCAATATTGATGATGCCGTCTGCTGCGTTGGAGATCTTTGTAACAACTTCTGCAGTCTCGTTAACCGAGGAAGCAACCTGACTGGCCTTTTCGTCGGTCTCCTGGTCTGCTATCCTGATCTCGTCAAGGCTTGTCTTGATGCCTTCAAGGCTTTCGGAAAGCTGTCCGACCTTTATAAGAGTTTCGTTAACTGATGATGCAACATTGTCGATCGATGATCCGATGCTGATTGTGATAGCAGAGGTATTCTGAACGTCGTCTGCCATTGAAGTAGCGCCGATTGCAAGGTTTTCTACAGCCATAGAAATATCGTTCATTACGGCCTGTGAATCCTTCATGCTCTTCTTAACGTCAGCGGCCTCTTCGCGTACCTTGTTGGACTGCGAAATAACATTGGCAACAGCGTCATGCAGCTGGCTGCGCATTTTCTCGTTCTCATTTCCGAGATCCTGGAATTCCGAATAAAGGCTCTTGATCTGAACAGGTGATGCAAAATCGCCGCCGGCGAGCTTCGCGGTAACTGCCTTGAACTCGTTCAAGCTCAGGCGCATATTGCGTACCATAAGTACCGAAAGAACCATCAGGATAACAAGGAGAAGACCGAAGATGATAACGGAATTGATGATCCTCTGGTTGAAGTCGTCAGTAAGCTGTTCTGCTTTCTGGTCAGCCCATACCTCACTGATATCTGACATATTTGAAAGATAGCTTCTGACCTCTTCGAATTCGTTGACGAAGTTGCTCCAGTCGCCTTCAAGTTTGTTTACATCATAAAGACCCTGCCAGTGATCATAAATAGTTTTGAAGGAATCATAATTCTCCTTGAAGGTATGTCCGCCCCCATCCATGATCGAATTGTACAGGTCGTTGTCTGTAGCAGCAACAGCGGCTGCAGCATCTGCTCTGTCAACGGTCTGTTTGAGATTGTCGTTGTAATCCTTGATCTTTGAATCATAAAGACCGACAAGGATGTCTTCAGTTACATCAGCAGGAGGTGCGGTCTTTATTTCTTTGTATTCAAAGGCTGCCAGCATTGCCTGATACAGATCGCGGTCACCGTTGATGAGGTTCGAACTTATCTGATAAAGCTTGTCAAAGTACAAATCCTTTGATTTGTTTGAAGTGGCCTGTATCTGACCGGAGAAATAAGCTATGCTGCACACAAGAGCGATTCCGAGTGAAAGCCCGAGTATGATTACCGCAGCGCGCATACTAATCTTTGACTTCTTCATAAAATACCTCCTCTATTTTTTGCGGATATACCGCACATAAATCACTTCAAGAAATATGTATATATTTCTTTTTTTGATTAGCTTTTATAATTTTATCACAGATTTCAAAAATTGTCTATATTTTATCTTATTACCAAAAAAAGGAAAACGCTGTTTCACAACAGCGTTTCCCGAAATGCATATTAACGTAGTTCTGTTCTCTTGATCTTGCCGCTGATGGTTTTGGGAAGCGAATCCACAAAATCGATCAGACGGGGGTATTTATACGGAGCGGTGTGCTCTTTAACATAGGTCTGTATCTCTTTTTTCAGATCGTCGGTTCCCACAGTTCCCTTTGTAAGAACTATAACAGCCTTGACAACCTGTCCTCTTATCTCATCGGGCGCACCGATAACCGCACATTCAAGCACATACGGAAGCTCCATGATAACGCTCTCAATCTCAAACGGCCCGATCCTGTATCCGGATGACTTGATGAGATCGTCGGTTCTTCCGACATAGAAGAAGTATCCGTCCTCATCCCTCCATGCTGTATCACCTGTATGATAATATCCGTCATGCCATGCTTCCATGGTCTTTTCATCATCCCTGTAGTATCCTCTGAACAATCCGCAGGGAACCTTTTTATCGGTCCTGATAACGATCTCTCCGACCTCACCGACTCCGGCGCTTGTTCCATCGGGAAGAAGCAGGTCGATATCATAAAGCGGCGAGGGCTTACCCATTGAGCCGAGCTTAACCTTTGTTCCAACAAGATTTGCTATACTGAGAGTTGTTTCGGTCTGTCCGAAGCCTTCTTTAAGCTCAATTCCGGTAGCTTCCATAAACTTGTTATAGACTTCGGGATTGAGAGCCTCTCCCGCTACTGTCGCATACTTGATCGAACTCAGGTCATATTTTGAAAGATCCTCTCTTATAAGGAATCTGAGGATCGTAGGCGGAGCACAGAAGGTAGTTATCTGGTATTTAGCAAACATCGGAAGCATGTCTGCCGCATTAAATCTGTCAAAATCATATACAAATACCGCAGATTCACAGAGCCATGCACCGTAGAGCTTTCCCCAGAGAGCCTTACCCCAGCCGGTATCGGAGATTGTAAGGTGAAGTCCGTCAGGCTGTACATTATGCCAGTATTTTGCCGTGATAAAATGTCCGAGCGCGTATTTGTAGCTGTGAGTTGCGATCTTGGGATAACCCGTTGTGCCGGATGTAAAGAACATGAGCATGAGGTCATCGCCGCTTGCTGCAGCAAAGCCTTCGGGCCTCGGGAATACATCGGAGCAGGCGTCGATCTCCTTATCAAAGTTATGCCAGCCCTCACGATCCTTGTTAACGATTATCTTGGTCTTCAAAGTCGGCGATTCGGGAAGCGCAAGCTCAACCTGCTCGCAGACATTGTCTTCGGGTGTCGCAACGATCGCTGAAACACCGGCAGCATTAAAGCGGTATTCGAAATCATGCTTTACTAGCTGACTTGTTGCGGGTATCGCGATTGCACCGAGCTTATGAAGAGCTGTTATGGCGATCCAGAACTGATAATGGCGCTTAAGTACCAGCATTACCCTGTCGCCCTTCTGAATTCCGAGACTTCTGAAATAATTCGCCGCCTTGGCGCTGAGCCTGCTAATATCGCTGAAGGTAAATATTCTTTCGCTGCCGTCATTGCCGACCCAGACCATGGCCCTCTTGTCGGGACATTTCTTTGCCAGCTCGTCAACGCAGTCAAAGCCGAAATTGAAATGGTTCTCGTGTTTGAACTTGATCTCCTTAAGGCTGCCGTTCGCGTCGATCTTGCAGCTGATAAACTTCTCGTATACGGCACCGGTCTTGGGCTCGTCGATAAGAATATCCTCGGGTACCCAGTTTGTCTCGTTCGAGCTGGTATTAACCGAAACCGAACCGGAGCCGCTGCCCTCGGGCTTCATGATAACGGTGAAAAACTCGCAGTCCTGTCCTCCGATAGCAAGCTCACCATGCGGTGTGTTCGAATCGAAATAAATAACATCACCGGGATAAAGAGTCTCAATCCTGTTGCCGAACTGATGACGCATCATTCCCTTGGTGATGATAGTGCACTCCTGTCCGTCGTGAACATGGAGCTGCATGGGCTCGTCGATCTTTGAAGCATCGAAGGGAAGCTTGCAGCAGAACGGCTCTCCTATCTTATCCTTGTAATTCGATGCCATGTTAAGGTATTCACAGACCTCCCTGCGGGCGATCGGAACACCCTTTCCCTTGCGTACCAGAGAGTATGAAACCAGCTTCGGGCTTGTTCCCTGAAGAATATCGGCGATATCAACACCGAATTTCTCGGCACATTTGTAAATAAACGAGAAAGAGAAATCTATCTTACCTTCTTCAAGGGCAAGATAATCATCAACGGACATATTGGTTGCTTCGGACATCTCATGGACAGATATGTTCGACAGTTCTCTCATTTCCCTGACACGTAAGGCGACGTCCGATAAAACGTTAGATTCCATATTCTTTTCTCCTTTTTTGAAAAATAAAAAAGTCCCAATGATTTATGCTAAACCATTGAGACGAATAATCATATCCGCGGTACCACTCAATTTGCACCAAAAAGGTGCCACTCTGCAGACTCAATCAAGTCCTTTGCACTGACGTAGCATGCACGGGAGGCGCCTACATGAAGCTCTTTCGGACCTCCGGCTCGGAAGTGATGAGCCATCGTAACCTGACCTTCCGGTTCTCACCAATCACCGGTTCTCTGTAGAGGTCTCATTACAGCCGTCTTCGTCACAGCCTTTGTAACACTTTAATATGTTGAAGTGAATGTTATCATAATGATACGGCACTGTCAAGGGGTCTTGAAAAAAAGTTCAATAACCGAACAATCCGTATAAGAACGTATCAAAATTGTATTTATAGAACTCGTTTGCATTATTCTCACGGTTACTGTAGGTATAACCGAGATACTTTGTGCCGTAACCGATCTCGAGGGTCAGTGCGGCAAAATCCGGATTAGCTGCGGTATAGCCTTTATCCTTAAGAGTTTTCAACTCAAGGATCGTTTTTTCTTTTTTTCCGCCGGTCATTACGAAGAAACCGTATGCCGGACTGAACTTTGCACCGCTTGCGTAGGAAAGAGCC
>CAJOQS010000224.1 GCA_905236925.1 uncultured Lachnospiraceae bacterium
CCAGAGCTATGCACTTTATCCGCATATGACTATTTATGATAACATGGCATTTGGCCTGAAGCTCAGAAAGATGCCGAAGGATGAGATCGACAAGCGCGTCAGAGAGGCTGCACGTATCCTTGATATCGAGCACCTCCTTGACCGTAAGCCGAAGGCTCTTTCCGGCGGACAGAGACAGCGTGTTGCCATGGGTCGTGCAATCGTTCGTAATCCTAAGGTATTCCTTATGGATGAGCCTCTTTCAAACCTGGATGCAAAGCTTCGCGTTCAGATGCGTATCGAGATCTCAAAGCTTCATCAGAGACTTGAAACAACCATCATTTACGTAACACATGACCAGACCGAGGCTATGACACTCGGTACCCGTATCGTTGTTATGAAGGACGGCGTTGTTCAGCAGGTTGATACTCCTCAGAATCTTTACGATCAGCCCAACAATCTGTTCGTTGCAGGATTCATGGGATCACCTCAGATGAACTTCCTTGACAGCGTTGTAGGACGTGAAGGCGACAAGGTTACCCTTACCTTCGGAACCACCAAGATCGTTGTTCCCGAGCTCAAGGCCAAGAGACTTATCGATGCCGGCTATGAAGGCAAGACCGTTGTTCTGGGTATCCGTCCCGAGGACGTTAAGGATGAGGAGATGTTCCTCAGCCAGTCACCCGACAGCATCGTTGACGTTACCGTACGTGTATACGAGCTTCTCGGTGCGGAAGTATTCCTGTATCTTGATGTTGATCAGTTCGAGATCACCGCACGAGTTAATCCTCGTACGACCGCTCGTCCCGGCGATCAGATCAGGGTTGCGTTCGACCTTTCCAAGATGCACATCTTCGACAAGGAGACCGAGCAGGTTATCACCCACTAAAGGTATTTGATATTCAGAAGGGCTGTGCTCCGGCACAGCCCTATATTTTTGCACTATAAGCGTGAGCCGTCAGCCCGCGCTTCGCGCTTCTGCCGGTCCCCAACGTCCCATACGAAAGCTGTCGCTTTCGATGGGGCGCCGTTGACCGGCACTGCTTCGCAGGCTGACGGCTGTGTGACTGCGAGATGCGCCATTGGAGGTTACCATGATCCTTCTGAACGACTACCTGCGTGAGAGGTTCGGCTGCAAGGTGTACAAGCTGGCGCTGAACGGCGGCTTTACCTGTCCGAACCGTGACGGGAAGATAGATACGCGCGGATGCATATTCTGCTCTGTGGGCGGAAGCGGAGAGTTTGCGGAGGATCCGCGTCTTTCCGTCACCGAACAGATCGAGCGTGCGAAGGCAAGAGTATCATCAAAGATACGGGACGGGAAATATATAGCGTATTTTCAGGCCTATACCGGGACCTATGCGCCGGTTGAAAGGCTTAAGCTCCTTTTTACGGAGGCCGTGAGGCATCCCGATATTGCGATCCTTTCGATCGCCACAAGGCCCGATTGCCTTCCGAACGAAGTGATCGAGCTTCTAGCAGGTCTCAATGAGATAAAGCCTGTATGGGTGGAGCTGGGGCTTCAGACCATTCACGCGAAAACCGCGGAATACATTCGAAGGGGCTTTGATCTGTCTGTATATGATGAAGCGGTCCGGAAGCTCACCGAGCGCGGAATTGAGGTCATAACGCATGTTATACTTGGACTCCCGGGCGAGACTGCGGAGGATATGCTCGAAACGGTCAGATATGACTGCGCCGGCGGGTCAAAGGGGATCAAGCTGCAGCTCCTGCACGTTCTTTCGGGGACCGATCTTGAGAAGGAGTATCTGGCGGGCCGGGTCGATGTGATGACCGAGGACGAGTACATGGATATCTTAAAGAGGTGCGTTAGCGTTATCACGGACGGCATCGTGGTGCACAGGCTCACCGGCGACGGGGACAAGAAGCTGCTTGTGGCTCCGCTCTGGAGCGCCGACAAAAAGCATGTATTAAACCGCATAAGAAGGGAAGTGCCCGGGGTCTAATATTCATTGACTGAACAGTGCGATATCCTATATAATAATAAATAAGTACGCGATAAAAAACCCGGTGCCGCTCAGCACCGGTTTCGTGCGGTTACCGGAGGGTTTACACATGAAGAATCTTAAGAAACTTACGCTTCTGCATTCGAATGATATGCACGGCGATTTCCTTGAGGAAAACGTCGACGCCAATCTGATCGGAGGCGTTTCGCTTCTGTCCGGGTACATCAACAAGGTCAGGACGGAAGAGGAGAATGTTATTTACGCTATCGCGGGAGATATGTTCAGGGGTTCCATCATCGATTCGGAATTCCAGGGCATCTCGACTATTCAGATCATGAACATGCTCGCTCCCGATGTTGTGACTCTCGGCAACCATGAGGTCGACTACGGTGTGGCCCATCTTCTTTTCCTTGAGAAGTGCGCCGATTTCCCCATCGTTAACGCGAACCTTCATATACAGACCAACAATGCGAGGCTCTTCGATCCCTGCGTTGTGCTTGAACGCGGCGGGATGAAGATACTCTTCATCGGTATCCTGACTGAATCGGTTATCGCGCAGTGCAAGACCGACGGACTGATAGGCACGTTCGTCAGCGTCGAGGACGCGGCTGAGGAGGTCGGACGTATCTGCAACACCTACAATGCCATCGACATTGATTTCACCGTGCTGCTGACGCATATCGGCTTCGAGGAGGACAAGAAGCTTGCGGCCCTGCTCGATCCCACATGGGGCGTGGATATTATCATAGGCGGCC
>CAJOQS010000225.1 GCA_905236925.1 uncultured Lachnospiraceae bacterium
AATAGACTTGAGAAACTTTTTCATTTTCTCCTCCTCCTTGGATGCGGTAAAAAATACCGTAGCTTCATTACTGTAAATAGTGCGGCGGGAAACCCGAGATATCCCGACGCTATGTATTCATTATAATTGTGTCAGCCTAAAAAAACAATCAACATTTGGGATTAGTTTTGTGACAGTATTGAGTCAGAAGAAAAATTGTTGACTTTTAAAAATCTGCGTGGTAAGATACTCCATGCGTGTGAAACGCAAGATATGAATAGGGGTATAGTTCAGCTGGTAGAATATCGGTCTCCAAAACCGCAGGTCGTGGGTTCGAATCCTACTGCCCCTGAGTGAATGAGCCTCCGCTAAGTTTTTTAGCGGGGGCTCACCTTGTGTTGTTATGAAAAAAGTCGCGATGAACCACCGCGCTTTTTTCAAACACAAGGCAGCGGAGCGGTTCACGGCCATTCCGAGGTATTTCCGAGGAATGGATTCCTTGTTAAACGCAAGGTGGTTTGCAGCCACTCGCGGTCATCTACAAACATTCCTTTCCTCCCCCCTCGTCCATGCCTCTATATTCATCAGCACTTCCTCGGCGCACCTTCTTCTTGCCTCCACGGTTGCCCAGGCGATATGGGGAGTGATAACGAGCCTGCCGCTGTCCTTTATCCTCATGAGCGGGTTATCCTTATCAATAGGCTCCCTGGTGAGCACGTCGGTCCCGGCGCCTCCGATGGTGCCTGCCTCAAGCGCGTCGGCAAGGGCGGCCTCGTCGATGATCCCGCCGCGTCCGAGGTTCAGGATGATCGCATCCTTCTTCATGAGTCCGAGCTCACCGGCACCTACAAGCCCTCGCGTGGCATCGTTAAGGGGAGCGTGAACGCTGATGATATCTGAAGAGGACATAAGCTCGGGAAGTGTTCTTCTTTCAAAACCGGGCTCGTCATGGCTTCCAGAGGTCGAATAATAGATCACCTTGCAGCCGAAGCACGCGGCAACCTCCGCGACGCGCCTTCCGATCGCGCCGAGACCGATGATGCCCCATGTTTTGCCGGAAAGCTCATGGAATTTCTCCGTAAAATGGCTGAAAACATCGCAGCGTGCGTACTCGCCGCTCTTGACGAAGCTGTCATAGTAATGCATTCTTTCCCATAAAAAGAAGGCAAGGGCAAAGGTGTGCTGAACCACGGATTCGGTGGAATAGCCCTTGACGTTCGCGATAACAATCCCTCTGCCGTTGACATAGGGGAAGTCCACTATGTTGGTGCCGGTAGCGGTGATGCATACCAGCTTTGTACGGTCGTTCCCATCGAGCAGAGCGGCGCCGACAGGTATCTTGTTGAGAACGACAACATCGGCTTCAAGGCAGCGTTCCGCATTCTTTTCGGGATCGCTTAAGGGGTAGGTGATCACATTGCCGAGTTTTTTGAAGGATGAAAGATCTACATCGTCGCCCAGAGTGGCGGCCTCGAGAAAAACGATATTCATACGGAATGCTCCTTTATATAATGATGAAATGCTGACTCCATAGTACACCCAAAGTTATAAAACTTCAATTTTAACTTGTACAAGGGTTGCGCGGGTGGACTAATATATGTATACTTGTTATGATGCGCGAAAGGCGCCGCGGCAGAAGCGCGGCGGAAGGATCTATGTATAAACTTATCTGCCGGGACGGCAACGCCAAACGAGGCGAATTTCATACAGTTCACGGTGTCATCCAGACGCCGGTGTTCATGAACGTTGGAACGGTAGGCGCCATCAAGGGTGCTGTATCTACGATGGACCTGAAGGAGATAGGGACCCAGGTGGAGCTGTCGAACACGTACCATCTTCATGTGCGCCCCGGAGACGAGATCGTGAAGAAAATGGGCGGCCTTCACCGGTTCATGAACTGGGACAGGCCGATACTTACGGATTCGGGCGGATTTCAGGTCTTTTCACTGGCCGGGCTCCGCAAGATCAAGGAAGAGGGAGTCTATTTCAATTCGCATATTGACGGCAGAAGGATATTCATGGGGCCGGAGGAGAGCATGCAGATTCAGTCGAACCTCGGCTCGACGATCGCGATGGCCTTTGACGAATGTCCCCCTTCGGTAGCCGAGCGTGAATACATACAGCCCTCGGTCGACAGAACGACAAGGTGGCTCGTCCGCTGCAAGGCGAAGCTGGAGGAACTCAACCGCGCCGAAGGAACGGTCAACCCCGATCAGATGCTGTTCGGCATCAATCAGGGCGGCGTTTTTGAGGACATCCGCATAGAACACGCCAGGAGGATCAGCGAACTTGACCTGCCGGGATACGCGATAGGCGGACTGGCCGTAGGCGAGACCCACGAGGAGATGTACCGTATAATCGAGGCCGTAACGCCTTATCTTCCGCTGGAGAAGCCGGTATATCTGATGGGAGTCGGAACCCCGGCAAACATCCTCGAGGCGGTCGACAGGGGAGTTGACTTTTTCGACTGCGTATATCCCGCAAGAAACGGAAGGCACGGTCATGCGTACACCTCTTTCGGGAAGATCAATCTGCTGAACGCGAAATACGAGACCGATCCGAGGCCGATCGAGCCGGGATGCGGCTGCCCCGCATGCAGGAATTACAGCAGGGCATACATCAGACATCTTCTTAAGGCGGGCGAGATGCTCGGACTCAGGCTGATGGTCACCCATAACCTCTACTTCTATAATCATCTTATGGAGGAAATAAGGGACGCCATCGAACAGCAGCGCTATAAGGCATACAAAAAGGAAAAGCTTGCCGGTTTTGAAGCCGGTGAAGAGTAAGAGGAGGATAAATATAAATGTTTACATTACTTGAGGCCGGTGCGGCCGCAGCAGGAACTTCGATCTGGATGCTCGTCGGATACGTTGTTATCATCGGACTTCTTTTCTATTTCATGGCGGTTCGTCCCCAGAAGAAGCAGAAGCAGCAGCAGGATGCCCTGATCTCGTCTCTCGAGGTCGGTGACAGCATTCTGACGACAAGCGGTTTCTACGGTGTTGTTATCGACGTAATGGACGAGGTTATCGTCGTAGAGTTCGGAAACAACAAAAACTGCCGTATTCCCATGAAGAAAACTGCAGTGGTCGAGGTTGAAAAGGCTGCCAAGGAAGATTCCGAGGATAAATAAAAGTGTTACGTAAATAACCCATTCGTGCCACTTTTATGACATAGTCCCCCGCTAGGATGACCATAGGATGTGACGCATGGATTTTCTACCGGAGGATATGACCATGATCAGGAAGAGGTTTTCGCTTTCTTTTGGTCTAATACTCGTCTTCGGGTTATGTATAGCCATGCTCAGCAGGGTTTCCGCAGTTTCTGCCGGCGAGAACGAGCCGCGACTGAATGTCAGCTCCGTTTCCGTTGTTCTTGATGAAACATTCCGCCTCAGGGTATATAACCTGGTGGACGGACAGACTGTTTCCTACCGCTCGTCCGATTCTTCCGTCGCGAGAGTTTCTCAGACCGGAAAGGTTAAGGGTTTGTCATGCGGCAGCGCGGTTATCACCGCAACAGTCAAGGAAGGGCGCAACGCGGTTGCTACCCTGCAGTGCGAGGTTCTTATTGGACCTGCAGCAGTTAGTATTAGACTTACAACATCGACATTGGTTCTCCAGGTCGGCAAGAGCAAGCTGCTCACAACTATCGTTTACCCACTCAACACTGTTGAAGAGGCCAAGTTCTTCTCGACAGCTCCTGAGGTGGCAAGAGTTTCAGCCGCAGGCAGGGTTCGCGCGGTTACCGAGGGTGCAACGACAGTATACGCGCTGCTTTTGAACGGGACATATGATGTCTGCGAAGTGACCGTCCTCAGTGAAGAAGACTATGCCAGACTTCAGAACGGCGAGAGTCTTGAAGAAATACTCAAGCCTGCGGAGGAAACGGGTGAGAAGACACCTGCGGAGAACAGCAACGACGGCAACGGTGAAATTACACCCACACCTGTCGACAACGGCAGCGGTTCCTCAACCGGATCCGAAAGCCAGACGGAGACAAGGAATGATCAGACCCAGTCACTGGGTATCGATCAGGTTGCTGGGGACACTGTTTCGACCGGTTTGTCTGATTAAGAAGAAAGTTTTTGAAAGTCGAATGCCTCGGACGTTACGCCCGGGGCATTTGGATTTTACAGGAGGTTTTCTATGGCATACATTCTGATCGCCGATGACAACGCCGATATTACGGATGTTCTGTCGGTTTATATCAAAAAAGAGGGACATGACCCGGTCATAGCGGCCGATGGTATTGAGGCAATGGAGCGTTTCAGGGAGTACAATCCCTCCTGCGTTCTTCTTGATGTCATGATGCCCAGGGAGGACGGCTACGAGGTCCTCAGGAAGATCCGCGCGTGCTCTAACGTTCCGGTCATCATGATCACTGCCAGGGGTGAAGATTTTGAAAGGATAATGGGTCTTGATATCGGCGCGGACGATTACATTGTCAAACCCTTCAGTCCCAGCGAGGTCATGGCGCGCGTGCGTGCGGTAATGCGCAGGATGAACATGGCGGAGACCGGACAGGGACAGAATTCGGACAACAAGCTCGTCATCAAGGATCTTACGATCAACATGGACGAGTATTCGTTATATATCGGCAAGGAGAAGATCAACCTCACCAAGAAGGAGATCGAGACCATGTGGACTCTCGCGAAGAATCCCAACAAGGTTTTCACGAGGGACAATCTTCTCGACAGTCTGTGGGGATACGATTATTACGGCGACAGCAGAACCGTAGACTCGCATATCAAGCGTCTCCGCGCGAAGATTGACGCGGTGGAGCACCCGGGCTGGAAGATCACGACCAAGTGGGGAGTAGGCTACAAATTTGAGGTAGAATAAGCAGATGAAGAAGGTCCAGAGCCGCATCAACAACATATTCTTCAGGGTGTTCGGCAGCTTCGCGGTGCTGATACTCATTTTTGCCGTTCTTCTCGGAATCATATTCGTAAGCATCTACAGGTCGACGACGGAGGAATACAACAGGCAGGAGCTTGCCCGCGTGGCCGGCAATGTGGCCGGAAGCATCAGGAATTTCGTTATAGATGACGAGAAAACGGCTTTCGTCAATTACATCTCGTCCTTCAGCGAATTCGAAGATGCCGAGATATGGTGCTTCTCCGACAGAAACGCTGCCAACCCGATGAGCGACGATTTCGTCAACACGGCTGATGATATGGCGCTCGAACTCAGGGATTTCAGGAAGCTTATCGAGAACGCTTTTCAGGGACACAGCAGGATCGACACCTTCTACAGCGAGATCCACAAGTCAACCGCAATGGTTGCCGCAGCTCCTATTTTCGGCGAGGACAGGGAGGTCTGCGGAGGAATACTCGTTGTAAAGTCCATGAAGGAAATGGACGATACTATCAACCGAAGCGTCTCGCTTATCCTTGTCAGCTCGGTTATGGCGCTCGCGCTGTCGGCTCTGGTCGCAACATGGCTGGCGCACATCATCACCGATCCCATCAAGAGCATGCAGACCATGGCTCACGAGATGATCGAGGGTAATTACGAATGCAAGACCGGCATCAGCAGGACGGACGAGATCGGCGACATGGCAAGGAGCATAGATATGCTTTCGGGCCGTCTTAAAGAGAATGAGATCGAACGTCAGAACCTCGAGCAGATGCGTATGGACTTCTTCGCCAACGTTTCACACGAGCTGAGAACGCCGATAGCGGTCGTCAGCGCAACGGCTGAATGTCTCGCGGACGGCGTTGTCACGGATGAAGCCAAGATCAGCGAGTACTACGAGAGGATACTGCGCGAATGCAAGTCAATGGAAAGACTTGTTGCGGATCTGCTGATACTTTCCAAGATGCAGAACCCCAATTTCAAGATTGAGAAGGAACCTGTAAACCTTATCCATATCTTCGACGACCTGATCCGAAGCGCGGCTACGATCAGCAAGGAAAAGCACATCGAGATCGTCATGAACTGCGATAAGGGAATATACATGATGATGGGCGATTATGACCGTCTGAGGCAGATGTTCCTTGTCATCTTCGATAACGCGATCAAGTTTTCACCGGAAAACTCGAAGATATATGTTACGCTCAAATCCGGCGGAGAAGACGGCATGATGACCGTCAGCATCCGCGACGAGGGTATCGGTATCTCGAAGGAGGAGCTGCCGTTCATCTTCGATAAGTTCTACAAGTCCAAGCTGAGGATGAACGCTAAGGGAACCGGACTCGGACTTGCGATCGCGAAGTATATCGCGATCAAGCATGACGGCTCGATAACTGTCGAGAGTGAACAGGGAAAGGGCTCCGAATTCATCTTTAGTTTTCGTGAAATATCCGAAGAAGAGTACATGTTATCAGAAAGTAGCGATAAATAATTTAAAGTTTTTAGAAAATAGGCTTGCAAATAGTTCGGGTTTGTCGTATAATGATCCCATAACAAAACAAGGTCTCCTGAGGTGTGCGACAACTCCTGTGTTTTTGAACCTACATCACTTTAAACGGAACTCCAACATCGTTGAGTCTATGTCAGGCCTCGTAAGTCAGTGGAAGGCAGAAGCTCAATTGAGGGCATCCACCTAGCAATTGCTAGGAGTCAAAAAACAGGAACCGGCACTTTGGGTATACATTTAGCCGCGAAAGGCGGCTGCAGCGCCTCCGGCCCGTACGAAAGGGCCGGAGGCAGTTTTTTTTTATTCTTTTTATCATTTCGTAACAATCTTTACCCAAGGTTTATTTCATATTTCCATGATCTGTGCTATAATTCAGACTGATGATATCTCAATATTCTGAGCGGTGAAGGTCATTTGGAACGCGACCTGTGCCTGAAAGGATGGATATGAAAGACGGATTTGTCAGAGCAGCCGCGATAACACCGGTAATCAAGCTCGGCGATTGTGAATACAATGCAAACGAGATCATTCGTCTGATACGTGAGGCGGAGGAGAAGCACATCAAGGTCGTGTGCTTCCCGGAGCTGTGCATTACGGGATACACCTGCGGGGATCTCTTCCTTCAGGATGTCCTGCTTGAAAACGCGCGGACCCAGCTTCTGCGCATAGCCGCGGCAACAGCGGGACTGGATGTGTTTGCGGTCGTTGGCCTGCCTCTGCAGGTTGGAACGAAGATATATATCTGCGGCGCTGCCGTCCAGAACGGAAGGATACTTGGAATAGTACCGAAGCATTTTCTTCCGACTTACGGAGAGTACTACGAATCAAGGCATTTCCAGCAGGGCTCGTGGGAGGTCCGCAGCATCACGCTCGGAGGAGAGGAAGTCCCGTTCGGGATGAAGCTCCTTTTTGACAATGAGAATCTTCCCGGTCTTTCGATAGGAATTGAGATATGCGAGGATCTTTGGATGCCGCAGCCTCCCAGCGGAGCGCATGTGCTTGCGGGAGCAACGCTGATACTTAACCTTTCTGCGAGCGATGAGCTTGCGGGCAAGCGCGCGTACAGGCGCGGACTGGTCAGCAATCAGAGCGCAAGGCTCGTATGCGGCTATGTTTATGCCGATGCGGGCGAGGGTGAGTCGACCACAGACCTTTGCTTCTCGGGACACAATCTGATAGCGGAGAACGGTACGCTGCTCGCTCAGTCGGAGCTTTTTTCGAGCGGCATGACGGTATCCGAAATTGATATAGGAAAGCTTATAAACGAGCGCCGGAGGATGACTTCGTATTCGGCCGGCGGCAATGACTATACACATGTGAAGTTCTCTTTTGCGAACTGCGGGGAGGAGCTTGAATTTACAAGGCATTTCAGGCGCAATCCCTTTATCCCCGAGGATGAAGCGGAGAAGAATGCCGCATTGCGCCAGATAATCGCGATCCAGGCTCACGGCCTGATGTCAAGGCTTAAAGCGATAGGCTGCAAAAACGCTGTCCTCGGCCTTTCGGGCGGACTCGACTCTACTCTTGCGCTCCTTGTGACCGCAAGGGCGTTCAGGGAGCTGGGCCTTGATATGAAGGGCATACTTGCGGTGACAATGCCCTGCTTCGGAACCTCTAAAAGGACTCACAACAACGCGCTGATACTTGCGGAGGAGCTTGGGACCGATTTCAGGGAGATCAACATAAAAGAGGCTGTTCTTGCGCATTTCAGGGATATCGGACAGGATCCCGGAGTAGCGGATGTTACCTTCGAGAATTCCCAGGCGCGTGAACGCACGCAGATCCTCATGGATCTGGCAAACAAAAATAACGGCATTGTTATAGGAACCGGAGACCTTTCGGAGCTTGCTCTGGGCTTCGCGACCTACAACGGTGATCATATGTCGATGTACGGCGTCAACATAAGCGTGCCTAAGACGCTGGTGAAG
>CAJOQS010000226.1 GCA_905236925.1 uncultured Lachnospiraceae bacterium
ACCCTTCTTCCAACCGAAGCGGATCTTGATGTTGCTGCCTGCTGTGTAGAGGCCTGCATCAACAAGCTCCTGGCAAGCTGTAGCCATAAGGCTCTTAGCTTCGGTAAGGTTGTAACCGTTGATCGAATCGCTTGCTGCGTCAAGATCTGCGTAAGCCTTGCCTGCGCCGTACTCTACGTTGTAGATGTTGCAAAGAGCCTGCTTAGCGGGATCAGAACTTCTGTATCTTGAAGTAGGATCGTTGTAGATATCGTAGAAGTACATATCATTGATCATCGAGTAAGCGGGAACATAACCTGCGGTCTTACCAACCCACTCATCACGGTTGATGCAGAGTGAGAATGCCTTACGGAAGTTCTCGTTGCTCATAACGATCGAGTTCTCGTTACCCTTGGAGTTATCCATCTCCTTGAGGGCATCAACGTTTGTATTGAAGAACAGACGCATTGTGTATGACTCGGGCTGCTTGTACATCTTATCGGAAAGCGAATAGGTGGACAGCTCTGCAGAGGTAGGTACCCAGCTGTCAAGCTCGCCCTTAAGGAATGCCTGCTTAGCAGCATCGTCTGTCATAACATCGCAAACGATCTTGGTGGTCTGATACTGCTCAACATGCTCGCCGTCAACTTCGAAAGGTGTGTAGGAAACAAGACCGCCGTTGCCGTCATCTTCCCAACCGTACCAGTTCTCGTTACGAACGATAACATACTGCTTGCCTTCCTGGAAGGACTCAAGTCTGTAAGGACCGAAGGAGATCGTGGTCTCCTTGGAAGTAGCGTAGCTGGAAGTTACAAGATCACCTGTGGTGTCCTTGTTAGCCTCGTAGAACTCCTTGTTTACAAGGAACGGGCTTCCAAAATGCTGTACAAGGATCTCCTTGTAGTTTGTAGCGGTAACGCAAACATAACGAACAGTGTAATCGTCAACCTTGTAGAAACCTACAACGTCATAGCCTGCGCCAAGGTCAGCGTTAAGCTGCCATACAGCAACGTACTTCTCGTAGCCGCCGCCGATCTGGAAGTAAGCGCCGTAAGAAGCGTAGAGGTCAGCGCCGGAGAACTCGTCGTTGCCCTGTCCGTCAGCGCTGTACTTGGTCTCGTCTGTGATATTTACATACTGGGGAACTGCGTTGCCGTTAGCGTCAACATAGCCTTCTGCGCCCCAGAAGCCCCAGCAGTCAACGAATACATCGCCAGCTGCTACAGCGTCGTCAAGTGAGCCGAAGAGGTTAACGTAAGGAACATAGTAACCCTCTGTCTTTGAATAGTAGTACTTCTTTGCACCTGCAAGAGCGTACTCGCCATCCCAGTAGGTATTTGAACGGTAGTTCAGCATCTCGGGGTTGAGGAGCTGCTCCATCGAATAG
This sequence comes from uncultured Lachnospiraceae bacterium, assembly GCA_905236925.1. Taxonomy (GTDB): domain Bacteria; phylum Bacillota; class Clostridia; order Lachnospirales; family Lachnospiraceae; genus RUG11977. The sequence continues at coordinate 1,367 of CAJOQS010000226.1, forward strand.
ATATAATCGTCAGCAGTGATCTTGTTGCCGTTCTCCCAAGCAAGGTCGGGATTAAGCTTGATCTCGTAAACGTAGCCTTCGGTGATGTCTGCAGCGGTCTTGCCCTCGGGAAGAGTCGAACCGTACTTGGTAAGGTCATCCTGATGAGCTGCTGTTACGTCCTCAATGGAAGTAGCTGCTTCAAATATGATCTGATACTCACCCTCTTCGGTATCCGCAACTGTGGTATCAACCCAGCGGGTTACGAAGTAGCTGAGCATAGCGTCATCGGCATTGGTCTCCCAGGTGTGGGGATTCCACTTATCTGCCAGCGAGGTGGCATATGTATGATAGGTGTAATCCTTGGGAGCTACAGGCTCGGCATCAGTGTTGTCCGCAGCCTTGGTAGGCTCAGTTGTGTTGCTTCCCTTATCATCTTTCTTGGGAGCATCGGTAACAGTGGTGGTGCCGCCTTTGTTGTCGTCGGTTGTCTTCTTGCAGCCTGCCATAACGGAAACAGCAAGAACAAGAACGAGCATTAACGCGAGCGCCTTGTTAATTTTCTTCATGTTTCTCCTCCTTTATTTAACACGTTGACGCAGTAAAGTCAGAACATCCGTTCCCTTCCTTCACTATCGACAAAACATATTTTATCTTAAACTTTGTGATTGTCAAGAAAAAAATGTAAGATTTATCGCTCCGAAAATGCCTGAAAACGCGGAGTTTTCGCGTTTTTCTGCATTATTATTCGCTTCTGTGCATAAATAAACGCATCGGTTTTCGTGGTTTTTTTTGCACCGATTACCACTTTTTCTTTATTTCAGTGTCTTTCCTACGTGCTCACGTGTCCGTGTGAGAAAGAATTCTCCATAAAAATATGCCTGCCGTATACACTAAAAAAAATTTTATAACTTTTTTCGTACTTTACGGCTTGGTCAGGTAAACCTTACCCTCCTCATAGGTTACTTTTATCTTATTGTCCTCGAGCTTCAGATCGTCAAGCATGTGCCGGGGTATCTGCAGCCGTCCCGCGCGGTCCACTATAGCGTACTCGTCCTGTGTCTCCTCTTCCGCCCAGTTGACCTCGCCGGCTTCAAACCTGCCCTGATATTTTTCCCTGAGTATCCTCTCGGAGCTGATTTTTCCGTCCCTGATCGCCACGACGCGGTTAACCTTTTTGGAGAGCTCAACATCGTGAGTTACGATAATAACGGTCTGTCCGTGTTCCTCGTTCAGCCGCCTGAATATATCAAAGATATAATCCGCAGTCTTTCTGTCAACGGAGCCGGTCGGCTCGTCCGCGAGCAGCAGTGCAGGCGAATTCGCAAGAGCGATGGCTATAGCGGCTCGCTGCTGCTCTCCGCCCGAGAGCTGTGAGAGCCTGCTGTTCATCCTGTTCCCGAGACCTACAAGCTCGAGCAGCTCCTTTGCACGCTCCCTGTGCCTGTCGGAGGGTCCGCCCTCCGCGAGCAGCATCGGTGTTATCACATTCTCGACCGCAGTCATATACGGAAGGAGGTTTCTTGCGTTGTTCTGCCATACAAAGCCTACTGTGCACCTTTTATAGGAATCCTTTTCCTCCTCGCTCATCTTGAAAAGATCCCTTCCGTCCACGCGCAGACGTCCGGCACTTGGCGTGTCAAGGCCTCCTATCATGTTAAGGAAGGTCGACTTGCCCGAACCGGAATTTCCTATTATAGCGGTAAACTCACCCCTCTGCACCGTAAGATCAAGACCCTGCAGCGCCACAACCTCGATATCTCCCGCCTTGTATATCTTTACAAGGTTCTCCGCGAGGACCATCGGGATATCCTTACCGTTCTTCTCTTCTTCGCCCATAATCAGTCACCGTTCCCCGGCCCAGCCGTTTCCCGCGGGTTTTCCCGCATATCCGTAATATGTCCGTCTTCAAGCGTATAGATCCTGTCTCCCGCTTCCATCAGGCCCGTATCATGAGTTGTCATCACGACCGTGATGCCCTCCTCCTGCACAAGCTCCCTGAATATGTTGACCACGCTTACGGCAGTCTGGCTGTCCAGCTCGGCAGTCGGTTCATCCGCGAATACAACTCCGGGCCTGTGCGCGATCGCGCGGGCAATCGCCACACGCTGCTGCTCTCCTCCGGAAAGCTCCTGCGGCATATGATCCGCCCTTGCCAGAAGCCCCACAAGCCTCAGACATTTGTTCACGCGCTCAGCCGGATCTCCATCGTATCCCGACAGACGGAGGGCGAATTCCACATTTTCATATACGGTCATGATAGGGATCAGTGAAACGGACTGGAAAACAAAGCCGAAGCGCTTCCGTCTGATCATTCCCTTCTCATCCTCTGTCATGCCCGCGGTTTCCCTGCCTTCGAGCAGAACGCTTCCGGCGCTCGGGGCATCAAGTGCTCCGATGATGTTCATCAGAGTTGTCTTTCCCGAACCCGAAGGACCCTTAAGTATCGTCAGGGCTCCCGCCGGTATACCGACCGAGATATCCCTGAGAGCGTACAGCTTTTCGCCTCCCGCAAGATCGAATACGCGGTCGACATTTTTTGTTTCGATTATATTCATATACCGTTTCAGTCCTCTCCGAGTTTAAGGGCCTGTGATATCTTCATTCTGTAGATCTGGTTGACCAGGACTCCCATACATATTCCGAACATCAGCACTATTACGGTCATAAGCCTTGCGACATCTCCGCTCTTTATGACCAGTTCAAACGGAAGTGCCCGGTCCGCAGCCGAATAGGCGATCCGGATAACGGGTATGTACAGACGGGACGCAAGCCAGCCTATCAGCAGACCTGCGATTATCCCGAAGCCTCCGGTAAATGCCTGCTCCACCACGAGCATCGTCATGATCTCCTTCCGGGTCATGCCCATTGCCCTGAATATTCCGAACAGGAGCTCCCTCGACCGGATCGAGAGCATCCAGTAGATCACGTATCCTATCCCGCAGATCAGCAGTATCGTTATGAAGCTCATCGTAAGTATTCCGTTGGTTCCCTGGAACAGCGGGTCTTCGGCGACCGCAGCCTTTTTCTCCGCTGCATCATCAAGGCGGACTATCCTCAGCTCTTCATTTTCCGCAAACTCATAGAAGCCCGAGGTGTCACCTCCCATATCTATCCATATCTCATACGGGAAAATGCCCACCGCTTCCTGAACGGTCGAAAGATGGCCCACTATCATATAGTTATCGTAGGTCTGCACACTCTCATCCGCCATTATCGAGAGCTTGACGGGGCTGTAGGAGGGCCAGTGGTCGAAGAAGCCGTAAATCACGGCGCTCAGCGTCCCCGTATAGTAGGTCCCCGAGAAGGTATAGGTCACGGTGTCGCCTACCTTAAGTCCGAGCTTGTCACGGAAATCCGAGGACAGCAGCACCGCGTCGGGATTTCTGGAAAGAACATTAAGATAATCCCGGAAATCGTACTTTAAAAGATCGCTGTCCAGATCGGTCGTTTCTCCGAAGGCCCTGGTGTCGATACCCATAAACGATGATGAGATATCCTTTCCGCCGACCTTCGCAACCGCGGAGCTGCTCCGAAAGACCTTCGCAATACTCCTCGCGCCTTTTATCTGCCCGTATTTCCCGAAGTCCGGTTCCGTAAATGTGACCTCGGCCTCGGGATCGATGGCAAGATATGCCGTATTGTTCTTCCAGTACTCGGTCACAACTATATCCGCGCCCTGGAGGTAATCGATGTTTTTCTCCGCGTTATCGAGTATGGTCCTCGCAACGGTCATGTTAAACAGACCAAAGCTGACAGTCAGCACAAGGAAGACCATGATAAACGCGCTCCTGTTCCTTGTCCTGATGAGCTGGAGAAAGGACGTATACACCGGAGGAGACCATTTCTTCCTTCCTACCCTGTAGATGCCTCCGACTATCAGGCCGTGTATCCTGACCGAAGCCATTCCCGCTCCGAGAATAAAAAGTGACGAAGCGAGGAAGACCAGCGGATCAAGAGGCTTTCCCGAAAGCACCCGTGCTGTCATTTCCCCTTCCTGATTGCTGAAGTTGTACAGGGCATAGACGGAAACCGCAAGCAGCAGCACATCAAGGAACAGCTTCTGCCAGAGCGGACGGGTGCTTCTGCTCTTCCGTCTCTTGACATCTACGATGCTGCTCTTCTCGCGCCTGAGGACGGGGATCAGCGTCATTGCCATTGACACAGCGACCGCTCCGAGTCCGAACAGCAGAACATCCGCGCTCAGCTCCGCCTTAAGGACTCTTCTGACCTTGAACTGAAGGAACGCGCTCGAAGCCCCAAGTATCCTGCAAAGCGGGATGCCCAGTATTATTCCGACCGCAAGAGAAGCGAACGAAAGTATAAGGGCCTGAAGCAGAAACATTCTCATGATCTGCTTCTTTGAGGCGCCTCTGCTCTTCAGAAGGGCTATCTCATTTTCCTCGAGCTCCAGCATCTGCCTTGAGATCATGAAGATAAAGGCGCTGAGGAGCACGATAACGGGTGCCCACAAGATCGCAAGAGTCACCGAGATACGGTTCTCCTCGCTGCGGAACGCCTCAAGTATCCCGATATAGCCGGGAGTCTCTATCTCGGTATTGGCTGTTTTATACGCTGTGACCATATCACGGGAAAAACTGAGCAGATAGTCGACCTGCTCGGGACGCACCGCCTTATAATCCAGCAATACCGTGTTGGTCTCGTTCATCTGATAGGAAAGGCCTTCCGACATAAAGAGCTGTTCAAAAAGACCCGGATCGATCAGGACAGCGTTCCTGTAGCTGTCAGGGCTGTCATACCAGTAAACATCCGATGGATCGTCGTAATTGAACACTCCCGTGATCCTGACCCTGATCGGTTCTCCGCTGCGGTCCTTCAGGTTCCCGAACTCCAGCTCGTCTCCTATTAGCAGATTCAGCTCGATCATTGCGCTCTGGCTGATAACGGCTTCCATAAAACCGTCCGGTGCAGCTGAATCCGCGCACATTGAGCCCGAAAGTATCCTCGAATGCGCTTCAAGGTCTTCCAGCGCGCCTATAACTATCATCTGCTCCGATTCAAGGCCGTCCCTGAGGATCAGCGATCTGGCCGTGCTGGTCACAAGATTGCGGTAGCGTATGTGTTCCCTGACACCGACCTCCATCCTGCTGCCCAGTTCGTCCGCAAATTGTCTTATATCCGCGGTTTCCTGCCTGCCTTCGCCCTTTCGTATGCGGCCGACGGTGCGTACAGCCATGGGGTATTCGTTCTTCTCACTGAGATAATTGGTAAAACCGTCGGTCAGCATATGCCTCTTCGACGCATCTCGGTACAGCGGATAACTGACCGTGATCGCGACGAGAAGGATATTGCCGATCAACAGGCTGGCAACCATCCACTTCTTATGAAGGATCCTCTGTAAAACAAGATGGAGCATGCTCTTTTCCTCTGACTGATTACTTGATGATTACGATATCGCCCTCGGACAGGCCGCTCAGAACCCATACCGAGGAGCTGCCGGTCGCGCCTTTTTTGATATACCTTTTCATTCTGCTGCCGTTGCTAAGGATATAGACATAGTCGCCCTTATCATCGAAATACACGGCATTCCGGTCCACAAGGACCACACCCTTTACATCCACTGCTTTGTAGGATACCGTAACATCCCTTCCGTATCCGAATGCCGCAGGGTCGCCGGTTATCTCAATGATATCGTCATTGCCGATGAGTCCGGGCGAAAGAACAGCGCTCCTGCAGGTCCTGACGATGCCTTCCACGGAAACCGCGCCCTCGTTCTGCGCCTGGGTCACCGTAACGGGCATGTTATATCCGAGTCCCGAGGCACCGCCCGAAACCCTTACCCTGAAGCTCCTTGTATCGCAGATCCGGCAGATATAAGCATAATTCCATATCATATCCCTGCTTTTGAATCTGGTCAGATCCCTGACTTCACCTTCCGATTCTGCTGCTATGAACAGCTCCTCCCCGTCTCTTTCAAGGTTGTTCAGCCGTCCGCAGAGCTCATCTATCTCCTCGAGCCTTGCTTCGTATTCCTTTTTGTATGCCCTTTCGAGCCTTTCATAAAGCAGTCCCGCGATCCTGCGGTCATTGACGGAGGCCGCGTGCACCTTAAGATCTGCATATTTTTCGAGCAGGCCGAGGTTTACGCTTATATATTCCTCAAGATTCTGCTCAAGTGATTCTATTTCCGACCTGAGGTTTCCTATATCCTCATCCTCGGACTCGCGTACGACCCTGATCAGCGGATCTCCCCGTTTTACCCATTGTCCGTTCGTGACCATTGTCTGAAGGTATCTGACATTGCCCTCGAGACGGTTCACGCAGTAAGTCTCGTTCTCGTAGATTATATCGCCCCTGCACGTGCTGACCT
>CAJOQS010000227.1 GCA_905236925.1 uncultured Lachnospiraceae bacterium
CGGTATCCGTCATAATATCCTTGTGGGAAAGAATGATATTGTCATCGGTACGTCTTGTAAACAGCTTGATCCGGGTTATATCCTCGTCCTCATAGTAAAGCACCTGTGCCTGTATCACGCTTTCTCCGGTGTTCTTTATCGGATTATCGATATAGAACCGGGTATAATCGCCCTGAAGATCAAAGGTTACTATATCTTCCCACAACCTGTCGGTTATATTGATGAGATCTGTGCGTATGCCCTCAAGCAGCGGGATGCGTATCGTCTGATGATAGGAGCTCCTGCCGGGTAATTCAACCTCGCTGTCGTAGTCATCGATATCTTCATCCCATGTGTCCGCGGGGGCCGGATCAAAATGAAGGGCCAGATCAAACTCCGGATCATATATTCCGGTTGTTTCCGTTGTTGTTATAAATGAGGTATCGGTCACCCATTTGTAATCAAAGCCAAGGTTCTCGAAAACAAAGCGTCCGGGAATATAGACCTTTGTCTGATGTGTATCGGTATTGGTGATCCTGTGAGGTGCTTCCGGACATTTTGTATATATACCGTTGATATAGCAATCTGTGCTTCCTATCAGCATGTCAATGCTGATCTCGCCGTATGAGACGGTCAGATTTCCGGTTTCCGAATCATATTCATAGTCGAAGCCGTCGATCGCCGAAGCGGCCTTTTTAAGGCATATTACGGCATTATCGTTGAAGATATAGCTTGGTGTCTGTTTAACGTTGATCTCTTCGTCATCGACAAAAAGCTTTCCCTTTGTTCCGGCATAGAGTTTGGTCTGCCCGTCTACGAGGAGCTCGATTGAGGAAAGCATGGTCACTGTAGCCTTTGCGCTTGACCAATCGTAATAGAACCCGAAGGTCTCTGCAACAAAACGGGAAGGTATCAGACATGTCGTTTTTCCGCTGCTGCTGTATTTGATGCGGATCGGAGCAACGGGAACAGTGACGGGATTGCCGTTGTATGTACCTTCGGTACTGCCGACATAAAGTATCAGGGTCTGCCCCATATATGATATGGTAAGCCTCTTCTTGCTTGACTTATAAGTAATGGTCATGTCGCAGTTTTCGCTGAACACTTCCATCGGAGCCATGGCATAGCTGCCAGAGAGTAAAGCGGGCATATCGGAAATATCCACTCTCCTGCCGTCGAGATAATAGATCGGAATGGTGCCCTTGTATTCCTCTGTTTTCTTGGTGATGGTATTCTTGTATGAGAAGCTGCCTGTAGCTGCAGAAGCATTGATAACGGGCAGACATGATATGATCAGAACGATCACTGCGGTCAGTGATAATATTTTCTTCATTGATGCATTACCTTTCAGGGCCTGCTTTTCACGGATACCGTACAGACCATATATTATAATTATATTCAAAAATACAACGTTGACAATCGTATTATACGGTAATACAATCCAATGACGTAAATTATTGATAATGTGAAGGACAAAGACGATGCAGCTTCAGAGATTATACAGCCTGACAAGAAAGGCAATTGACGATTACGATATGATAAATGACGGCGACAGGATCGCTGTGGGCATTTCAGGCGGAAAGGATTCGCTTACGCTGCTCTATGCTCTTGCCGGTCTCAGGCGGTTTTATCCCAGAAAGTTTGAGATAGAGGCCATCACGGTCAACCTTGGCTTTGAAGGCTTCGACACCTCGCGGATCGCAGCTCTCTGTGATGAACTGAATGTGCATTATTCCGAGGTTAAGACCGATATCGCGGAAGTGATATTTGACATAAGAAAAGAAAGTAATCCATGTTCCCTTTGCGCTAAAATGAGAAAAGGAGCCTTCAACAACACTGCAAAAGAGCTCGGCTGCAACAAATCCGCATATGCCCACCACAGGGACGATGTTATTGAAACAGCGCTGATGTCGCTTATATACGAAGGTCACTTCTACTGCTTTGCTCCGGTGACTTACCTTGACAGAATGGATATAACTCTTATAAGGCCTCTTTTATATATCGATGAATGCGATGTTATCGGTTTTAAGAACCTGTATGACCTTCCCGTCCTTAAGAATCCCTGTCCTGCCGACGGTGAAACAAAGCGGGAATATGTCAAGGCCCTTGTGAAAAAGCTTGAAGCGGAGAATCCCGGGTTCAGGGACAGAATGTTCAATGCGGTGACTAACGGCATACTTCCGACCTGGATAAAACACGAAAAATAAGATAAAACAAATGTTTGACATCAGAACAAATATTCTATATAATAGATTCAGCATATCGTTTTAACCAGAAGTAAGGGAGGTATACTATCATGGCATACGGAAAGATCAGCAGCAAGCAGCAGGAAATACTCGATTACATTAAGGACGAGATCCTCAACAGGGGTTATCCGCCCACAGTACGCGACATTTGCGAGGCTGTTAACCTGAAGTCTACTTCATCGGTATTCTCACACCTTGAAACTCTTGAAAGGAACGGCTATATCCGTCGTGACCTCGCCAAGCCCCGTGCTATCGAGATTGTCGACGATTCCTTTAATCTTGTGCGCAGGGAGCTTGTTAATGTTCCGATCGTCGGAACCGTCACCGCAGGTCAGCCTATCCTCGCGGTTCAGAATATTGACGGCTACTTCCCTGTTCCCTCGGAATACATGCCCAACGCTCAGACCTTTATGCTCCGTGTCAAGGGCGACAGCATGATCAATGCCGGAATCTTCAACGGCGACCAGATCCTTGTCGAGCAGCAGAATACCGCAAACAACGGCGACAAGGTAGTTGCTCTTATCGACGATTCGGTTACGGTAAAAACCTTCTACAAGGAGAACGGACACTATCGCCTCCAGCCCGAGAACGACACCATGGATCCCATCATCGTCGACAATCTTCAGATACTTGGTAAGGTCATCGGTCTTTTCAGAATGTTCGGAAGGTGATCGATCCATTATCAAAATAATAACGGGACGGTTTAGATGCCGTCCCGTTTCTGTTTATTTGTTTTTCTTTAAAAATGATAATTACAATTCCTGAATATCGACATTTTTGCCGTCACGCCAGATTCTCTCAAGGTCATAGAACAATCTGTCATCCCTCGAGAAAACATGCACTACAACATCTGTGTAGTCGATCAGTATCCAGCCTGAATTCCTTCCGCCTTCGGTTCTTCTTGCCGAATAACCTGCCTTGCCCATCTCTTCGGTGATATTGTCTATGATCGCGTCGATCTGCGAAGGGTTGGCTCCGCTGCAGATAATGAAATAATCAGCAACGGGAGTAACCTCGCTGATATCAAGAAGCTTAATATCTTCGGCTTTCTTGTCGTCCATCGCCTTGTAGACGATCCTGGCCATTTCCTGAGCTTTTTCACTAGTCATTCTGTATAAGTCTCACTTTCTTATGGTTCAAACTTCTTTCTGTAATATTCGTATGTCCTTGCGGTAGCGTCACTCACTCGATCACGATAGACCCTTGTGACATATTCGAAGGTTCTTTTCAGGATCATGTATGTTGCGCGGTCTATGTCGGAGGTCGCGACCGAACGTATCAGATCGGGTTCGGTACTGTCCTCCCATACCCTTAAGGGCTCAATGGTATCGGAAATATATATCAGCTGCTCCAGGAAGGTCATCCCGGGTTTGCCTGTCGTATGGAACCGTATGGCGCTGATAATCTCCTCATCTTCTATTCCGTACTTTATTCTGGCATAATATGCTCCAACCTTGGCATGGACGAGCTGAACGGCCTTCTTTTCGACTTCCTCGAGCTCGATACCGGCCTTTTCGGCAGCTGCGAGCATTTCGGGA
>CAJOQS010000228.1 GCA_905236925.1 uncultured Lachnospiraceae bacterium
ACAGCACGACCGCACCGTTCCTTCCGAAGTAGAAATATCTGAGAGACGGGATCGTGTCGCTTCCCCATGCAGCGACCAGCGGGACCGCTATCGGAGGCAGTGCTGCGGTCAGCGCCAGTCCGGCAAATCTGTGCCTTCTGCTCTCCAGATATCTCTTTTCACTCTGGACGTCACTCCTCAGCTGCATGACCGAATCGAGAAAAACAGAACTGCTTTCCTCCATCACGTCGCCGTTATCGGAAACAAGTACCGTCAGTGAAAGAAAAAGCCTTACAAACTTATGCTGCGCACCTGCCGCCGACGAAAGCATCCTCACACGGTCCTCGCTTTCAAGACCTGCCAGGAGTTCCTCAAGCATCGGCCTGATCCTTTTGCTGCACTTCGGAATGCTGTAGAAAATAGCATCTTCCGCAGAATTGGAATAATAATAGAAATGCCTCACATTGCTCAGAAATTCATCGAAATCCGTCAGGAACCTGACTTCCCGTCCGATATACCTGATGTATCCCGTTTCATTTATCAGAACATACACAAGAAACACCCCGAGTACAGCAACATACAATACCATCATCCGGCAGCTCCCCTGCCTTCCGTAAGAACACCGCCTTCAACCTTGCCGACAAAACGGTATTCTCTTTTTTCCCTGTCAAATACAACTATGTCCTTCAGCTCATAAAGACTGGGATCAGTCATTCTTGAATAAAACTCCCTTGCAGCCTTTTCCGGCTGCAGCGGATATTCCTGTGCCTCCTTCGGGATGATCTGTGTGATCCTTTCGATAAAATGATGTCCCTCAACGTCATGAACCATATGCACATCAAAGCTGACCGAATCAACGACCTGCTTTTCGGCCACATGTACATCCGATATGCCGAATTCGCACACCAATGCATTTCTCAGATATTCGATAAGCTTTCGGGTCGTTTCATGATGAAGCGTCGTGATCGCCATTCTCGATCCCGACTGCGCCACCTGTATGAACGCTCCGGCGACCTTGGGCTCATTGACCTCTCCGAGGATCAGTACATCCGTATCCATTTTCTTGCTCGCGGTGATCGCGTCATAGATCGTAAAATCACCGCGTTCCTGCATTACATGTACATTCCTTTCGGGATACAGATTGTTGAGGTTGAGCTCGAATGAAGATTCAATAACTCTCAGAGTATAAGAAGGATTGATGTATCCGATCAGAGATTTCAGAAGTGTAGTTTTTCCTCCGCCGGTATTGCCGCTTATCACGAAATTGCATTCCGACATTACAATACTCTTCAGAAGCTCAATAACGCGATCCGCATTCTTATCGGTTATCAGACTGTCTATCTTTTTCGCGTCGGTACTCGCGAATTTTCTGACGTAAAATGCCCATGAGTCCGAAACGGGCGGTCTGGCAACGACTATTCTCGAATTGTTTTTCATCGATGCGTGAATGACCGGGTTTCTTTTGGAAAGTGTTGTTTTGGAATTATATCGATAAATGTTTTTCACCACTCGCTCAAGAGCCTCTTCCCTTCCGAAGCTCATGAACTTCATCCTGATAAGCTTGCCCCTGTATACGCAGTAGATAACATCGTAGGATTCGGATTCACGGTCGCTGTCCGTGCTGTCGCGCATCAGCTCTTCGAGATAGCTGTACTCTATTCTTGTTCTTCCGCCGACTCCACCGGATACGCCGTCTATATCACCGTCCATTATCAGCAGATCAGTGACATCATGGCCGTAAAGCTTCTCATAGCACCGCTGGGTCAGAGTCTCGAGCATATCGATATACTCGCTGCCCATCTCGCAGTCACGGAACGCTTTTCTGATGTCATCATCATCTATCCTGTATACGTATCTGCCGTCCTCATCCTTCTTCGGCGTATCAAAACCGAAATCGCGTACCATACGCCCGAAAACATGAACACCGAATGTCCTCCGGTATGTCATGTACAGATACTCAAATATCTCCACCGCCGACATCCTGTCCGACTCATCGAAAGGTATTATCCTGCATATGGTTCCTTCACATATGCCAAGCCGTCCCGTAAGAAGGTCCTTTATATGCTCTTTGACATATTCCGCAGCGCCGGGGTCTCCGAAGCAGGCCTGACGCGTCGACAGCCTCAGTTTTGCCTGCTGTCTCTTCCTTTTGATTATCTCGGACGGACTTATCTGCATTCCGTCGAAGTCAATGTTCAGAACGCCGTTTATCTCGTTTCTGAGGGCTTTCAGAAGAGATTCGAAATCATATATCTCCGCCTGCCCGCTGTCGGTCCGTTTTTTCCTGCCGATCCGGTATATGTATGCCAGAACGATCAGTGCGACCAGTGCCGCTGCTGTAGACAATGCAATCCTGTTCATGCCGTTCGTCCCGCTTTCCCGACCATGACCCGCAGCTTCTTGCTGAGGTCCTTAAGTGATGAAGCAAAATCGCCGTTTACGGTATCCTTTTCCGATAGACAGAAATCAATAAAGCGTATGGTGCGCTTCTCGCTCAATGCGTCCATATAGGCCGTACAGTGCGGGATTCCTTCGGAGTTTGAGGAATTGACGGGCTTATAGAGCCTTCTGATATTGTGCAGATTGTACTTGGAATCCGGATCGTAGGATCCGAAGATATAAAAGATCCTGTCGGGGTCAAAAGACATAAAGACCTTGTTTGAAAAGAGCTCATCCAGCATATGCCTGTTCTGTCTGAGATTAACGACGATGATATCCGATGACTCCAGCGTCATAAGGCTTGAAGCCGAATAGCCTGCGTTTGTATCTATC
>CAJOQS010000229.1 GCA_905236925.1 uncultured Lachnospiraceae bacterium
GATATGTCCGAGGTCAGGGAAGTAAAGCATGACGATCCGGACGGGATCGCGAAGAACATACACGATCTTCTTACCGAGGGAGTCAGAAAGAGACTTGATTCCGATACTCCGGTCGGATTCCTTCTTTCGGGCGGACTTGATTCGTCTCTGGTATGCGGTATCGCGGCAAAGGAGCTTAATAAGCCGCTCGAGACCTGGGCCATCGGAATGGACATCGACGCGATCGACCTCAAGTACGCGAGGGAGGTTGCGGATTACATCCATTCTAACCACCACGAGGTCATCATCACAAAGCAGGATATCCTGAACGCTCTCGAGGAGGTCATTGAACTGCTCGGAACCTACGATATCACGACGATACGTGCATCACTCGGAATGTACCTCGTCTGCAAGGCAATACATGAGCAGTCGGATATCAGGGTTATCATGACCGGTGAGATATCGGACGAGATCTTCGGATACAAATATACGGACTTCGCGCCGAACGCGGAGGAGTTCCAGAAGGAGGCCGAGAAGAGGATCAGGGAGCTGCATATGTATGATGTCCTCAGAGCGGACAGATGCATCAGCGTGAACTCTCTGGAGGCCCGTGTTCCCTTCGGAGATCTGGCATTCGTCGAGTACTGCATGGCGATCGATCCCGAGAAGAAGCTGAACCGCTACAACAAGGGCAAGTACCTTCTGAGGCATGCATTTGAAAAGGATGCGCTGATCCCCGAGAGCATCCTCTGGAGAGAGAAAGCGGCATTCTCCGACGCGGTTGGACATTCGCTGAAGGATGACCTTGTTGAATACGCGGAGTCGAAATACACGGATGCCGAGTTCGAAGAGGGAGTAAAGAAATACGATCACGCGAGACCTTTTACAAAGGAATCGCTGCTGTACAGAGATATTTTCGAGAAGTATTATCCGGGTCATTCAGAAATGGTGGTTGATTTCTGGATGCCCAACAAGAGCTGGGAAGGCTGCAATGTTTCGGATCCGTCCGCGAGAGTCCTTTCCAACTACGGTGAAAGCGGAAAGTAAAAATATAAAATAAATGAAAGAGAGGAAAGAGATTATGGGTAAGGTCGGTGTTCCTGAGCTGTTCGGCTCAATGGTGTTTGACGACAGAGTAATGAGAGCAAGACTCTCGGCAAAGGTTTATGATTCACTGAGGAGGATCATAGACGAGAACGGTCAGTTGGATGAAGGCGTTGCGGAAGCGGTTGCGAAGGAAATGCGCGATTGGGCTGTGGAAAACGGAGCCACACATTTTACCCACTGGTTCCAGCCTCTTACCGGTGTAACGGCTGAGAAGCACGACAGCTTTATCTCACCTTCTCCCGACGGCGGTGTGATCATGGAATTTTCGGGCAAAGAGCTGATCAAGGGCGAGCCAGACGCTTCCTCGTTCCCTTCGGGAGGCCTCAGAGCCACCTTCGAGGCAAGAGGTTATACAGCATGGGATCCCACTTCCTACGCATTCATTAAGGATCATACACTGTGCATCCCCACTGCGTTCTGCTCATACAGCGGTGAGGCACTTGATAAGAAGACTCCCCTGCTCCGTTCGATGCAGGCACTTGACCGTCAGGCCAAGCGTATTCTCAAGCTTTTCGGAAAGGAAGTTAAATATGTCAGGACGAGCGTAGGCCCCGAGCAGGAGTATTTCCTGATCGATGCCGAGATGTACCAGAAACGTCCCGACCTTGTATATACCGGACGTACACTGTTCGGAGCGATGCCTCCCAAGGGTCAGGAACTTGACGATCATTACTTCGGGGTTATCAAGCCCCGCGTAAACGCGTTCATGGAGGATCTGAACAGCGAACTCTGGAAGCTGGGCATTCTTGCCAAGACCGAGCATAACGAGGTTGCTCCCGCTCAGCACGAGCTTGCTCCCATCTATTCGACAACCAACGTTGCCACGGACAACAACCAGCTTACAATGGAGATCATGCAGAAGGTTGCCAGAAAGCACGGCCTTGTATGCCTGCTTCATGAGAAGCCTTTCGCCGGCGTAAACGGCTCCGGTAAGCACAACAACTGGTCAATGGCTACGGACAAGGGCTCAAATCTTCTTTCGCCCGGAGATACACCGCATGAGAATGCGCAGTTCCTTCTGTTCCTGTGCGCTGTCATCCAGGCGGTCGACGATTATCAGGATCTGCTCCGTCTTGCGGTTGCCACTGCAGGCAACGATCACAGACTCGGCGCAAACGAGGCTCCGCCCGCTATCATCTCCGTATTCCTCGGCGATGAGCTCTCGGCTATCCTTGAGGCTATCAAGAACGATACACCTTATCAGGGCAGGGAAAAGGAATTCATCAAGCTCGGTGTTGACAGCCTTCCGAAGTTCTCGAGAGACACCACCGACAGAAACCGTACTTCACCTTTTGCATTTACAGGCAACAAGTTCGAGTTCAGATCGCTCGGTTCCTCCAACAGTATCGCGTGCTGCAACATCATGCTGAACGCTGCCGTGGCAGAAAGCCTTAAGCAGTATGCAGACAGGCTCGAGGGAGCTGCTGATTTTGAAAGCGCTCTCCATGAGCTGATCAAGGAGACGATCACCAAGCATCAGAGGATACTCTTCAACGGCAACGGCTACGGCGATGAGTGGATCGAGGAGGCTACCAAGGTAAGAGGCCTCTCGAACCTCAAGACCACTCCCGATGCTATGCCTCATCTGCTTGACGAGAAGAACAAGAAGATGCTGATGGCTCATAAGGTATTTACCGAGTCTGAGCTTGAGTCAAGATGCGAGATCATGCTTGAGAACTACTGCAAGACCGTTACCATCGAGGCTCATACGATGGTTGACATGGTAAGGAAGGACTACCTTCCCGCCATTGAGGATTATCTGTACAAGCTGGCAAAGACCACTTCGCTGATGAAGTCGGTCAGCGGCAATGTTAAGTGCAACTACGAGATATCCACGATGGAAAGGCTCTCGGAGCTCACCGATTACATCCTTGAGCGCGTTAAGGATCTTGAGAAGTCGCTTGCGGATCTTAAGGATATCGATTCCGTGGTCAGGTCGTCGGAGTTCATCAGAGACGATATGATCCCGAAGATGGAGCACCTGAGAAAGCATGTCGACGAGGCCGAGATGCTGGCGAGCGAGGAATGCTGGCCGGTACCGAGCTACGGGAAGCTGCTGTTTAGTGTTTACTAAGGAATGCGCTTTCGTATTTTGAAAGCGCACCGTGTGTTTGAACTGTAAAAGTCGCGATGGTTCACCGCGCTTTTACAAAACGCACGGAGACGGAGTCATTCCTGGTCTTGCCGAAGTGTTTTTGAGGCAAGACTACATTAGGGGAATGCACTTTCGTATTTTGAAAGCGCACCGTGTGTTTGAACTGTAAAAGTCGCGATGGTTCACCGCGCTTTTACAAAAC
>CAJOQS010000230.1 GCA_905236925.1 uncultured Lachnospiraceae bacterium
CGCTTCTCCTCGGACTCAAGCTTATGACAGAAAAGCGACATCTTAATAAGGACTGTCTGAACATAGAGATCAAGGAACGCGTAGATCGACTGCTTAAGGACTGCCCTGACGCCGTCCCAGTAGCCCTCGCGCTCCAGTATCTGGCAATACGATCTCAGAACCTCGTAGTTATCATGTGCTATATTGTCCAGCTGTTTGTTTGTGTATGACTGAAACATAGCAAATCCTCCGAAGACAGGCTTCCGACATAATCTGATGCTGCTTTTAGCATATCTGCATCTCCGTATATGTCTGCTGTCTTAAACTCCATTTCACCGCTCTGCCGCGTACCGAAGAAATCACCGGGTCCGCGGAGTCGAAGGTCATTTTCGGCGACCTTCATACCATCGTTATATTTGACCAGTATGCCCAGTCTTTCGTCAATTTCCTCGGATTGGGCACCCTTCATGAAAATACAGTAGGATTGGGCATTGCCCCTGCCTACACGCCCCCTGAGCTGATGAAGCTGCGCCAGACCGAAGCGTTCGGCATTCTCGACCATCATGACGGTCGCGTTCGGAACGTTGACACCGACCTCTATGACTGTGGTGGATACGAGAATATCTATACTTCCCCCGACAAAGGACTCCATTACCGCATTCTTGATGTCGGGCTTCATCTTGCCGTGAAGTATTTCTATCCTGATCCCTTCGTCCGGGATTGCGCTTCTAAGCATATCGGCGTAGTCAGTAACGTTCTCGGCCTCGGTAAGCTCACTATCCTCCACCATCGGGCAGACGATATAGGCCTGATGTCCTTCCCTGACCTGATCGGATATGAACTTGTAAGCCGTTGGCCGGTATTCGGTCCCGACAACGCAGTTCTTTATCGGAAGCCTGTTTTTGGGCATCTCGTCGATTATGGAGAAATCGAGATCCCCGAACAGGATTATCGCAAGTGAACGTGGAATCGGAGTAGCGCTCATAGCCAGAATATGTGGCTTCTCTCCTTTTGCAAAGATAGCCTCGCGCTGGTTCACTCCGAAACGGTGCTGTTCATCTATCACGGCCAGCCCAAGACGGTCATAGATGACCTTATCCTGTATAAGCGCGTGCGTGCCGACTACAACATCACATTCATGATCACTTATCTGCGCATAGGCCTTCTTCCTTGCCGCAGCAGTCATCTGACCGTTCAAAAGGACCACCTTGATCCCGAATGGCTCAAGAAGCCTTGTAAAATCCTCATAATGCTGGCGCGCAAGAACATCGGTCGGTGCCATGACCGCAGCCTGATAGCCGCTTGCCGCACAGGCTGCAACAGCCAGTATTGCTATTATTGTCTTTCCTGAGCCGACATCTCCCTGTATCATGCGGGACATGACGAATTCAGAAGAAAGATCCTTCCTGATCTCTTCGAAGACACGAAGCTGCGCATCGGTAAGCGAATAAGAAAGAGAGGCGATCACCCTGTCACAGACATCGAACGAGTCGATCCTGAAGGAACTCTTTAATGCGATGCGTTTCTCCTTCATCCGGCGAACCAGAGCCATGAAAGCCGCAAATTCGTCAAAAGCCAGACGCTTATGAGCCTCAAGGCAGTCATCCCTTGTTATGGGGAAATGAATATGCCTCAATGCATCGTTTCTTTTCATCAGACCAAGCTCTGACCTGACAGAAGCCGGAAGATAATCCTTTTCTTCCGTAAGAGCCAGTGCTTCTTTCATGATCTTGAGAAGAAAGTTGTTGGTGACTCCTTTGGTAAGCCGGTATACAGGCTGAAGCTCGGACAGTTTTCTTCTGTATTGGTCATGTGAATAAATTACGGGCTGAGCTATAACAAGGCGTCCGCGTTTCCGTATGACCCTCCCTCGGAAGATATACCTGCTTCCGGGAGAAAGCTGTTTTGCAACATAAGGAGTATTGAACCATACAAGCCCAACCTGCCCTGTCGGATCACTGACCGATATATCAACAATGGTCTTGGAACCTGCCTTGATGCATTTTGCCCGCGAGGAAACAAGGCATTCTACTGCTGTAGTGTATCCTTCTTTCAGGCACTTAACCTCTATCGGGAGCTCGAAGACATCATACGCCCTCGGATAATATTCAACAAGCTCACGCAGGTTACTTATACCGAGGCTTTTGAGAAGAAGTGCATTCTTCTCCCCTACACCCTTTAATTCCCTGACGCTGGCTTCTGCTGACATTTCTCCGACTCCCGTTTACTGCGCTAATTCAATACAGTCTCACGCTATTGTACAACAAAAGCATCAAAAACTCAAATCCCTATGCGGTCCTGTTGTTAAAGGTCCTGAAAAGAAGGCCGAAAGTACCAGGTCCGCAGTTGATAGTAATTGCGGGAGATGCTTTCTGGAAAATGATCTCGTCAAAGCTTATCTTCTTACGTATTTCTTCCTCGATCCAGCGCAGCTCAGGTCCTGTTATTCCGGCATATGTAACGAACAGGCGCCGTGTATCGATCGTATCGAGTGTGATAAGAGACTTCTTGATATACTGCTTCCAGAAATGCTCTCTTGTTCCAAGATAAATGCTACCGAGCTTTATGTGTCCGTTCTTGAGTGTGATGACAGGATGCATCATAAACGCGGATGCTATCCTGTTAAGCCATGAGCTGATACGTCCCGAACGTGAAAGGAAATCCATATTCTCAACAACAAAGCTCGTATGGATGTGATTCTTTATATCGTCAAGGCTGGTAAGTATCTCTTCGTAAGACAACCCTTTCTTCAGCAGCTGGTCGGCTGCAAGAACAAGGAGGCCTGTACCGCTCGAAAGATGTCCGCTGTCGACAACGGTAACATTGTCGAACGATCTCGCGGCCTCGGAAGCATAGGTATAGCCGTTGCTTGTGCTTTCAGCAAGCGAAATATGGATAATATGATTGGCTCTGCTGAGGAGCTTTGCAAAATAATGCTCGTATTCCTTAACGGAGGGCGCATCCGAGTCAACATTCACACCGCGCATCATGTACGAAAGGATTCCGTCAGAGTTGGATTCAAGTCCGTCCCTGAATACACCCGAAGGAGTCATTATATAGTACGGGATAACGCTTATGCCATGAGCATCGGTAAGCCTTCTCGGAAGGTCGCTGACCGAATCCGTGCTGATGATAACAGGCAGCTTCTCGATAAGCCTTCTTCCGGAAAGTGAGATTTTCTTCTCGTCACCGTCCTCCTTGAGATAGTGGACAAGCTTCTTGGGAAGGAGCTTTGCGACCTCGGCCTCGAGTACATCTCCCTCGATGGGCTTAAGAAGGTACGCGTCAAAGCCCTCACGCTCGTACAGACTATAGTTCTCGCTTCCCGCGTTTGCGGTAAGGGCAACAAACTTGGCATCCTTGGACATTCCGCCGGTCTGCTCCTTGATCTTATGCATGCACTCGATGCCGTCCATTTCGGGCATCATGTGATCCATAAGGATAACATCATATTTGGTATTGAGCGAAAGATTGAGGGCCTGTATGCCGCTCAGAGCAGTATCCAGCTTGATCTTGGTATCTCTTAAAAGCTTGCCGGCAACAAGAAGGTTCGCTTCGTTGTCGTCAACAACGAGGATCCGTGCATCGGGTGCCTCGAAGCGCTGCTTATATCTTGCGCGGTTCTTAGCCATGTGATGAACTTCGAAGTTGATCTCGCGGATAACATCCGAACCCTCGGGCCGCTGGGGGATCTCGATGATAAAGGTCGAGCCCTGACCGTAAACACTGTTGACCGTGATATGTCCGCCCATAAGATCGACGTATTTCTTAACTATGGAAAGACCCAGGCCGGTTCCCTCGATATAGCGGTTGCGTTCCTCGTCCACACGCTTGAAGGCAGTGAACAGATGAGGGATGCTCTCCTTCTTGATTCCTATTCCCGTATCGGTCACGGTATAGATAACAGAAGGCATTTCATCGCCGTTTTCCTT
Source organism: uncultured Lachnospiraceae bacterium (assembly GCA_905236925.1). GTDB lineage: Bacteria > Bacillota > Clostridia > Lachnospirales > Lachnospiraceae > RUG11977. The sequence continues at coordinate 3,912 of CAJOQS010000230.1, forward strand.
ATAGTCGATCTCGAGTGAAACATAGCCTTCCTGGGTATATTTGATAGCGTTCGTAAGAACATTGATCATGATCTGCCTGATCTTGTTCTCATCACCGATCAGCTGCGCGGGAAGCTCCGGAGATACATCGATCCTGAAATCAAGCTTCTTCTCCTTTGCTCTTACCCAAAGAAGGTTAACGACCTCGGAAAGCATTCTTCCGGTATCGTATGGAGCCCTGATCGCCTGCATCTCGCCGGATTCAAGCTTGGACATATCAAGAACCTCATTGATCAGTTCAAGAAGAAGGTTGCTCGCGGACCTGATATTTATAGCGTCCTCCGCCACCTCGTCGGAGATATCCTCACGAAGGATCATCTCGTTCAGTCCGATGATCGTATTGATGGGCGTTCTGATCTCGTGGCTCATGTTGGAGAAGAACCTGCTCTGTGATTTGATCAGTTCTTCATTCTCTTTGCGCTGGGCTTCGCTAAGGTTTATCCTCTCCTGAAGCATGTATCTGGTATAGAGGAACGAAACTCCGACAACAAGCTGAATGATTGCAAATACAAGATAGTTCATGAAGCTTGCGACAGCGGTAAACTCATTCGCGCCCTCGGCGTGCTGTATGATAACCAGCATTACGACATTCGCTACAACATCGATGATAGTAAAGACTATAGGCTCGAAATACAGGCACAGCGGAACACACAGCACTATTGTCATGAACAGAGTCGCGTCAACGACCTTGCCCCTGAGCATGTCGATGTAGGTTATCCCGAGCGCCCATGCAAAAAGAAAACATGAACTCGCAGGATTGAACCAGCGGAGTATGTGATATCTGTGATCAAAATTCCGCCTGATAAAGATCATCAGGAAAAGGCCGATCATAAGCACGCACAGAAGTCCGATGTACAGCGATCTGTAATGCCACAGATACTGCCTGTATGACTCGGGCTTAATAAATGTTCTGATAAGGAACAGGATCTCCATGATCGACATGAAATAGATAACGACCATGGTCGTATTCATGGAAGAATGATAAAGAGCCTTACGCATCTTGATGTTGTTCTCGCTTCTCGAAAAAAGCTTCTTTATCATGCCAAGAATATTCATCATGACAGATCCCCTCCTTTCCCGTTATTATCGGCAGTATCCTGTGTTACCGGCTCAAATTCAAGGGGAACCTCTTCAACAGGCATAAACTCTATAGGAGCATCCTCTGCGGGAGCAAATTCCATAGGCTCGTCAGCGGCCGGAGCAAACTCAAGGGGCACATCAGCGGAAGCGGCA
>CAJOQS010000231.1 GCA_905236925.1 uncultured Lachnospiraceae bacterium
CGAAAAATCAATCATCGGGAAGGAAAGGACATCGGTTGGCTTGTCTATCCCTCTGAACCTTTTGTTCAGATCATGAATCCCCTCGTTGTCGGTAACGGTCAGATTGACTTCACATTCCCACGGGCAATTCATGTGATCCAGAACAAAATTAATGATACCTTCGGCTTCCTTTTCAACATCAAGGTCTTTCAGGATATCGTTTTCCTTCTCAATCAGCAGAGTCATCAGGACACCCCTTATCTATAAAATACAGTTTGAGCAGCTGTATCTCTTCGTTGGAAAAACCGGCAAGTCTCAGAACATTCTGATCCTTACGCACCTTGATCGTATTGGAAACGATCCTTTCCATGGAAATGGTTTCCTTGGTCCGGTTCAGGTAGTTTCTGGTATTGATGATATCATCACAGAGAAGAACGATTCCGGCTTCGCGCGTGATCGGCAGCGTATTGGCTTTATCCTTGATATGCTGAACCTGACGTATCAGATACTGGGGAACATGATATTCCTTTGAAAGCCTTTCCGCAAAGGAATCTCCGAGGAATTTGGGCGCCTCATGATACAGTCCGATCGCATAGCCAAGCTGGGAATCGCAGCCTATAAGCTCGGACGCGTCGGCGGAAATTTTAGCAACCTGATGGCTGTGTCCGGATAATCTCGCGTTTCTCGATGACAGATCTCGTATATATCCGAAATCCTCCTCAACAACACGGTCAAGTGAAGCTGTTCTCGCATTAAGAGATTCAATAGAGGCTGCCAGCTCGTTGTTTTTGCTTTCGAGCTCGGAATACTGCTGACGAAGAATCTCCATCTCTTCCTTAACCGCTCTGTTAGCCTCCATAAGCTTCTCGTTCATCTTGGTAGATGTGCCGAGCTCTCTCCTGAGAACCTTGTTGTCATGAGAAGTGGGCTTTTTAGCGGTTTCAGCCTCCTCCATGGCGGGGTGCTCCTCTTCCTCCGATTCGGATTCGGTAAAGAAGCGCATCAGATATACAAATACCAGAATGATAACGGCTACAAGCGCGATCAGCGCATTCCCGATGCCAATGGCTCCTTCAAGAACAAAACCGTTTCTTATCACTATAAGAATTGCATACGACATCAGAACAAGTACAGCGGAAACAACAAGTGAACAGACATCAACACAGCGTTCCGAGAGTATGCATATAAGGAGTACCAGAAGCATTATGATCGATGTACTCACAAGAACATCGGGCAAAAAAAGCGCGCAATAAACGGAAATGCCTGCAACGGTAAACATTCCGAGCTCAACCGACGCGAAGATTGACAGCACGGAAAGCAGTGCAATCAATACGGCGCAGGTAAGCATTTCCATGCGCAGGTATAGCACAAACCAGCAAAGAGCGGGCGTGATGCTCGTAAGGATCATCACAAAGATATTGTCGATGATATCCCTTTTACGAGTTTCAAGGTAAAACAGGTAAATAAAGTCAAAGCAAAGTACAAAGGCCCCTCCGGTAATCAGATCGGAATACGATCCGCCGGAAAGATATAAACCTCCGAAAACGGCAAGGATGTTCAGGATCGGGATAAGGATCGAAAACATCCTGTACTGCCAGGTTTCAGTAAAACTATTTTCTGTGTTCATTCAATCGTCTGCTCCGGGTTTTATTCTCAGTTTTTTTCTCGTATTTCTCATATGCCTCGACGATCTTCTGAACAAGTGGATGTCTGACCACATCGCGGCTGGTGAGTGTTGCGAATCCGATATCGGGAATGTCCGAAAGAACCTTGATCGCGATATCAAGTCCGGAAACGGTTCCCTGTGCCAGATCCTTCTGAGTCGGATCGCCGGTTATAATAGCCTTTGATCCGAAACCGATACGCGTAAGGAACATCTTCATCTGGGCAGGAGTTGTGTTCTGGGCTTCGTCCAGAATGATGAAGGCATTGTCGAGCGTTCTTCCGCGCATATAGGCAAGAGGAGCGACTTCGATAAGTCCCTTCTCCTGATTCTTCTGAAAGCTCTCGGCACCCATTATCTGATAAAGCGCGTCATAAAGAGGCCTCAGATAAGGATCGATCTTGCTCTGAAGGTCGCCTGGAAGAAAGCCCAGCTTCTCTCCCGCTTCAATTGCGGGACGGGTAAGGATTATCCTGTTGACCTCGTTATTCTTAAATGCGCTTATCGCCATAGCCATGGCAAGATATGTCTTACCTGTTCCGGCAGGTCCAAGACCGAAAACGATCATATTCTGACGGATAAGGTCAATATACTTTTTCTGACCGATAGTTTTGGGCTTTATGGGCTTTCCGGCAAGTGTAAAGCCTATCAGATCGCGGTCTATCTCGGAAATGGCGGCCTCCTTGTCGTCGAAGACAAGTGAAAGCGCGTAATTCACGTTCTGATCGCTGATGGTATTGCCGTTCTTTGCAAGGTTTACAAGCTGCTCGATTACACGCACAGCTTTATCTGCCTTGCTTTCGTCGCCTATGATCTTGAGCTCGCCGTCTCTGGCGATCACAGATATGCCGAGCGTCCGCTCAATCTGTTTGATATTATGGTCGAACTCTCCGAAAACATTGGAAATATGCTCACGGGGGATCGATATGATTATTTCGTTCAATGACATACTTGATCTCCGGTTATTGATTTGAATGATACTATACGCACATTATTATTCATTATAGCATATTTTACCTGATGCAAGCAAAAAAAAACAAAAAAAGAGAGCCCCTGCCGTAATGGCAAGGGCTGAAATTTCAGAAATCAATATTTTCTCTTGCGAGCAGCCTCAGACTTCTTCTTGCGTCTAACACTGGGCTTCTCGTAATGCTCTCTCTTGCGGATCTCCTGCTGGATGCCCGCCTTCGCGCAATTCCTCTTGAATCTGCGAAGAGCACTGTCCAAAGTCTCGTTCTCTTTTACAATAACGTTCGACATAGCCTCACACCAAACCTCCCTCCAGTTGTGAATTGTGCCGAATCATGGTATCTATGCCTGCATGCACGAATTAGATTATATCATAATTTTTACATTCGTCAACAGTTTTTTTGATGCGCTCTCTGAGGCTTTCGGGATCGAATTCAAGCGAGTCTCTGAGCTGATTCGGGGTTCCCTGTTCGATGTATTCGTCGGGCAGTGCAAGGTTGACAAAGCGGCCCTTGAAACCCTTCTCAAGGAGATGTACTGCAACCGCTTCTCCGTATCCTCCGCGCTCGACATTCTCCTCACAGCAGAATACAAGAGGAACCTCAGCCGATATGCGGTCGAGAGTATCGTAATCGATCGGGGATATGAATCTCGCGTTGACAACTGAAAGCTCTATTCCGTTCTCGTTCTTGAGAAGCTCCGCTATTTCGTCGAGGACCTTAACCATTCGTCCGACTGCAAATACAGCTCCGTCCGAGCCCTTCCTGATGATCTCGCTCTTTCCCTTTACGATAGGCTCGGTGTGATCCGAAAGCTTCTGTGTTGCCTTGCCTCTCGGGTACCTGATTGCAGTAGGTCCGTTATATGAACAGGCAAATTCAAGCATATCCTCAAGCTCAGCCGCGTTCTTCGGTGCCATAAGTACAAGCCCGGGAACATGCGAAAGGTATGAAAGATCAAATATGCCCTGATGTGTTTCACCGTCATTGCCGACTATTCCCGCCCTGTCGATCGCGAATGTGACAGGCAGACCACCCAGTGCGACATCATGTATTATCTGGTCGTATGCGCGCTGAAGGAAGGTTGAATATATGGCAACCACAGGGTGAAGTCCCCTCGATGCCATTCCGGCGGCAAAGGTCACGGCATGCTCCTCGGCAATACCAACATCAAAGAACCTGTCGGGGAACTTCTTCTTGAAGGCCGAAAGCCCGGTGCCGTCCGCCATGGCTGCGGTGATCGCAACTATATTACTGTTTTTTGAGCCAAGCTCTGTAAGCTTGCCTGCAAATACCTCGGTATAGGTACTGCCGTTTTTGCTTGATGTGCTCTTTCCGGTTGAATAATCAAAGGGACCGACTCCGTGGAAGCCGGAGGGATCCTGCTCGGCAAAATGATAGCCCTTGCCCTTCTGTGTGATAACATGTACGAGAACCGGTCCGTCAAGCTGTCCGGCCGAATTGAAGGCCTTCATCATGTCACCGATATTATGACCGTCAATCGGCCCGATATATGTTATTCCCATGTTCTCAAAGAACATTCCGGAAACAAAAAGGCTTTTTATGGAATCCTTTGAACGTCTCAGATGACGCACGATACTCTCGCCGATAACAGGGATGCCTTCTAGAAAGCTCTGCACAGTATTCTTTAGGGAAGTATATCTGGCACTGGTTCTAATCTTTGCAAGATAATTGGCCATTCCTCCGACATTTTCCGAGATCGACATGTTATTGTCGTTCAGGATTATCAGGACATTGGATTTGATCCTGCCCAGATTGTTCAGGGCTTCGTAGGCCATCCCGCCCGAAAGGGCTCCGTCGCCGATAACGGCGGCCACCTTGTATTTCTCTCTCTTCAGATCACGCGCCTGTGCTATGCCGGTAGCAACCGATATAGATGTCGAGCTGTGACCTGTATTAAATGAATCGCAGGCACTTTCGCTTGTTTTGGGGAATCCGCTGATGCCCTCATATTGCCTTAACGAATCAAAATCCCTTCGCCTTCCTGTGAGTATCTTATGTGTATAGGCCTGATGTCCGACATCCCATACAAGCTTATCCTTCGGAAGATCAAGATACAGATGAAGAGCCATCGTAAGCTCCACGACACCGAGGTTAGAAGCAAGATGCCCGCCGGTCTTGCTGACCTTCTGCACCAGAAATGCCCTGATCTCCTTTGC
>CAJOQS010000232.1 GCA_905236925.1 uncultured Lachnospiraceae bacterium
ACAACACGTGTCTGCTTCTTGTAGAAGGGAATCTCACCCTGCTTCTCAACCACCTTGCCGTTCACCTTGTAGCCGAGTCTGTCAATGTATTCGCCATGGATGATAGTCTTATCCACTATCTCCTCGCAGTCCTCCAGCTTAACCTTGGTATAGAGCCAGCCCTGGGGATCGATGCGGAGAAGGGGACCCATTTCGCAGAAACCATGACATCCGCTCTTCTTAACAGCGATCACGTCTCCGTGAGGATCGTCTGCAAGCTCGACCTCAACGGGAAGATCTCTTTCCTTTAATAATTCCTGGATCCGTGCGTAAATATCAAGTGAGCCGCCGGCAACACATCCGGTTCCGCCGCAAACCAGTACCTTGGTTTTTTCAAGTTCATAAGCGCGTTCGCAGACAGCGCGAAGATCCGCAAGCGCTTTTCTGTTCTTAAGTTTATGCATTCGCGTTCGCCTCCTGCTCTAATTGTTCCCTGAGTTCCTTAAGAATCTCGCGGGCTTTTTCGGGTGTCATAGCGGGATATACCTTGCCGTTGACTGTCATAACGGGTGCCAGACCGCATGCGCCCAGACATGATACCGTTTCAACGGTAAATGCCAGATCGTCGGTGGTTTTCTTGGTATCGCTAAGTCCCAGTGATGAACGGAGCTCGTTCAGAATAGGCTGCGAACCTCTTACATGACAGGCTGTTCCGTCACAGCACCTGATAACGAATTTTCCCTTGGGTTCGAGCGAAAAATTCTCATAGAAGGTAGCAACGCCGTAAAGACGCGCCTCTCCTATGTGAAGAGTTTTAGCTACTATAGGGAATACTTCTTGGGGCAAATAGTGATAATACTCCTGAATGTCCTGCAGGACTGCAATTGTTGAACTTTCCTGATCGGGATACTTCGCCAATATCCCTTTAACAATTGATAAATCAAAATCCTTTTTCATCCTATCTTTCATTCCTCCTGCTTAAGATGCGGATAGACCTTTTTTGAAGCCCGTATATTATACCAGTTAACAAAACTTTTAGCAACAGTTTATTGTTTGTTTATAAACATTTGTATATCGTACGGTAATCACTCAATATCACTCTGCAATATTTTCTCTATCTCTGCCCATATCTCCTCCACTCCCTGCTTGTTCAGCGACGAGAAAGGAATGATCACCGAATCCTTTGCGCCCAGCGTCCTGCGGATCAGCGCAGTCTGTTTCTGAACCTGCGAGCGCGTTATCTTATCAAGCTTGGTTGCGATTATTACGGGCGTGAAGCCGGTCTCACATATCCAGTTATACATATCTATATCATTCTGCCCGGGCTCGTGGCGGATATCGATCAGAAGGAAAACAGCCTTAAGGGTCGGCGATTTCTTAAAATAACGCTCGATCATCTTGCCCCATTTTTCTTTTGTGGACTGCGAAACCTTCGCATAGCCGTATCCCGGAAGGTCCACAAGATACAGCTCCTTATTGACATTATAATAATTGATGGTCTGGGTCTTGCCCGGCGTCGAAGAAGTACGCGCCAGGGATTTCCTGTTTATCAGGGCGTTAAGCATCGACGACTTTCCGACATTCGATTTCCCTGCGAACGCCACCTCAGGCAGTTCATTCACCGGCAGTGTACTTGTGATACCTGCAACGGTTTCAAGTTCTACTGACTTTATTACCATACAGACCTCCTCATGATCCGGTATTACAGCATATTGGGTATCTCGGGAAGCGGCTCCAGTCCCTTAAAACCATAGAATCCCACGGCATTCTCTCCCATGAACAGTCTTTTTTCACTGTCTGAGAGTTTCCCGCTCTCAAGGATAAACCTCACCGCGCTTTTATAGGTGATATCGGTCATTGTGCGAGGATAATCACTTCCCCACATCAGCTTCTCCATTCCGCAGATATCGCGCGCTTCCAGAATGGCGTCTATCGCGGAAGGGTACGGATAGAATTCCCTGTGAAACAGCCATGTAAGCCCGCCGCTTTCGATGTAGACATTTTTGTTCTTCGCAAGGGCTATCTGCTTCTGCCATCCTTCAGTCGTAACCATTCCGAAATGGCCGATAGCTATCTTCAGGCCGGGGCATTCATCGATAACGCTCTGCAGAAAATCCGTCTGCCCGTCTCCGTCCACAAGGTCAATCGAGATATATTTCCCTGCCTTTTCGGCCTTTCTGAACACATCGATGTGGTGCCTCAGGTCCTTGTCCCTGAGCCTGCCCGCACAGATCTTCACGCCGTCGGCGCCTTCGAGTGCGTAGCGGCCCTTTTCCTGTGCCGCGGAAGCTTCTGTGCCGGTTCCCATGTCGCTTATAAAGCCCTCGTCCTCATACAGTGCGGTGATGCGGAACCTCTCAGGATACATCGCGCGGACTTTCAGAAGATACTCATCCTGGTTTCCGTCCAGATACTCCTGTGTTACCGCGCAGGCATTGACTCCGGCGTAATCCATATTTGCGAGAAGACGTTCGGCAGTATTGCGGTTGTCCTCCATATAGGGCGGCATCATCTGCCGTTCTTCTCCCATAAAAATGCTTTTGCCGTTGCCTGTCCCGTTCACCGGCAGGCCGTTTGCGAATCCGTTCTGCTTCTCCCACAGATGGACATGCGCGTCGATCACTATCATTCCCGTAGCTGCCATACCTCTCCTTTAAAGCATTCCTCAGGTAAAAAATGAGCTGTCCCCGCGAAACCGCCGGTTTCGTCAGATACAGCCCATATCGGTCAATTATTGTTCAGGCGGTTGCTCCTGTTTTCTTCGGATGCTTCGGCGCGGGAGTTTTGCGCGGTCTCGCGTTCTCCGAATACTCAACGAGCGGCTTTGCCTCGCCGGAAGCGGCTTCCTTCGTCACTGTGCACTTGACTATCCTGGTGTCGGAAGGGATCTCGTACATGATATCCATCATGATCGCTTCGCAGATGGAACGCAGACCTCTCGCTCCGGTCTTGCGCTCAAAGGAGCGGTGAGCGATCACCTCAAGCGCTTCGTCCGTAAATTCAAGCTCAACACCGTCAAGCTCAAACAGCTTCTTGTACTGCTTTACCAGAGCATTTCTAGGTCTCTTGAGGATATCGATGAGTGCCTTTTCATCAAGCATGTCCAGCGCCACACTGACAGGAGTTCTTCCGATAAATTCCGGAATAAGTCCGAACTTGATCAGATCCTCGGGAAGGACCTGACGGAACAGATCTCCGATGTCACGCTGCATGGGATCATCTATTTCGGCATTGAAGCCCATTGACTTCTTGCCGATACGCCCTTCAACGATCTTCTCGAGGCCGTCAAAAGCTCCGCCGCATATGAACAGAATATTGGTGGTGTCTATCTGAATGAATTCCTGATGAGGATGCTTCCTGCCGCCCTGCGGAGGAACGGAAGCGATAGTTCCCTCAAGGATCTTCAGAAGTGCCTGCTGAACACCCTCGCCCGATACATCGCGGGTAATGGACACATTCTCCGACTTGCGGGTGATCTTGTCTATCTCGTCAATGTAGATAATGCCGTACTGTGCGCGCTCCACATCGTAATCCGCAGCCTGTATGATCTTAAGAAGGATGTTCTCGACATCCTCGCCGACATAACCGGCCTCGGTAAGAGTGGTGGCATCAGCAATGGCAAAGGGAACATTAAGTATCTTGGCAAGTGTCTGTGCAAGATAGGTCTTACCGGAACCGGTGGGACCCATCATCAGAATGTTGCTCTTCTGAAGCTCGACATCATCCACCGCATCGTTGCTCATTACTCTCTTGTAGTGGTTGTAAACCGCTACGGAGAGAACCTTCTTGGCCTCGTCCTGACCAACAACGTACTCATCGAGGAATTCCTTGATCTCTGCAGGTCTGAGAAGATTGATATCCGTCGTCTGGTTGCGGATGCCTTCCTCCTCGAACTCCTCCTCGACTATCTCGGCGCACAATTCAACACACTCATCGCAGATATATACATCGCCGGGGCCGGAGATCAGCTTCCTGACCTGTCCCTGCGTTTTACCGCAGAATGAGCAGCGGATGTGTGAATGCCTGTCATCATTCTTGTTCGCCATTTTCACATAAACCTTTCGTTTTATCTGTGCTCGATAACCTTGTCGATAAGGCCGTACTCAAGAGCTTCCTGAGCGCTCATGTAGTTGTCGCGGTCGGTATCCTTCTCGATGATCTCGATGGGCTTTCCTGTATTGGCGGCAAGCATCTCGTTCAGTTTCTTCTTTGTCTTAAGGATGTTCTCCGCAACGATCTGGATCTCGGTAGCCTGACCTCTCGCACCGCCCGAAGGCTGATGGATCATGATCTCGGCATTGGGAAGAGCCATTCTCTTGCCCTTTGTGCCGCCCGCGAGGAGAAACGCTCCCATGCTGGCAGCCATACCGATACAGATAGTCGAAACATCGCACTTGATGTACTGCATGGTATCATAGATAGCCATACCGGCGGTAACTGATCCGCCGGGGCTGTTAATGTAGAAGTTGATGTCCTTATTGGGATCCTCTGACTCCAGGAAGAGCATCTGAGCCACAATAAGGCTGGCCGTAACATCATTGACCTCTTCGGAGAGGAAAATGATACGATCCTTCAACAGACGCGAATAGATATCGTAGGAACGCTCTCCGCGGCTGGTCTGTTCAATGACATAAGGGACTAAACTCATATTATAAAGCCTCCTCTTCAGATGTTATTATTTCTCAACGATACTTGAAGCGATAAGATCAACAGCCTTCTCAACCTTGAGATCCATGGTAATCTGCTTCTTCTCGCCCTCGCCTACAAGCTCCTTGATCTTCTCGACTTCCATCTGGTACTGCTCGGCCATCTTCTTGAACTCGTTCTCGATGTCCTCATCGGTAACCTCGATGTTCTCAGCCTTGGCAACAGCCTCAAGAACAAGTCTTGACTGGATTCTCTTCAGTGCCTGGGGCTCCATCTGCTCCATGAACTTATCTGCGGTAAGACCGGTGAACTTGAAGTACTGCTCGATATTAAGGCCCTGATACTGAAGTCTCTGAGCGAAATCCTCAGCCATCTGTCTCTTCTGGGTATCGATCATTGCCTGAGGGATCTCCATCTTGGAATCGGCGATGATAGCTTCGATAGCAGCATCCTCACGTGCAGCCTTCGCATGCTTTTCCTTCTCCTCGGCAAGCTTCTTCTTCAGGTCGTCCTTGTACTCTGCAACAGTTGAGAAATCGGTAACTTCGCCGACAAATTCATCATCAAGCTCGGGAAGCTCCTCTGCGGTGATCGAATTGATGTGGCATGCAAATACGGCATCCTGTCCGGCAAGCTCCTCTGCATGATACTCCTCGGGGAAGGTAACCTTTACATCAACATCGTCGCCGGCCTTGGCTCCGATGAGCTGATCCTCGAATCCGGGGATAAACGAACCCGAACCGATAACAAGGTCATAGCCCTCAGCGCTGCCGCCTTCGAAAGCAACTCCGTCAACGGTTCCGCGATAGTCAAGGTTAACGGTGTCATCCTTCTGTACGGGACGGTCGGTAACGGTAACCTTTCTTGCGTTCTTTTTGCGCTCCTTCTCTATCTCGGCGTCGATCTCCTCGTCGGTAACCTCAACGGGAACCTTATCAACCTCAACGCCCTTGTACTTTCCGAGCTCTACCTCGGGCTTAACGGCTACAGTCGCGGTAAATACAAATGCCTTGCCCTTGCCGATCTCCTCAACATCGATCTCGGGTCTCGAAACGATCTCGAGCTTCGACTCCTCGGCAGCCTTAGGATACTCGGCCTC
>CAJOQS010000233.1 GCA_905236925.1 uncultured Lachnospiraceae bacterium
ATATAGCGGAGCAGAATAAATATCGCAACGACACAGAGAAGTGCTATCACAACTCCGAGCTCTATTCTGGCCGGAACGACATTGCCGTTCTTTGCGGTATAGCCGAGCCAGGAGATTTCGATCTTTACATCACGAAGCCTTGCAAAGCCTTCATGTGCCGCCTTCTGGGGATTAACGGACAGAATGGTCGTCATTCCCCTTGCAAAGAACATTCCTGCCAGTGTTACGATAAAGGGCTGTATCTCCAGATAACTTACGAGGAAGCCCTGTACAAGTCCGAATGCAAGTCCGATGCCGAGTGCCAGCAGAATCGAAACAAATATGTTTCCTCCGCCGTTCAGATACAGCACACAGCTCATGACAACGAGTGATGTCACCGCTCCGACGCTGATATCTATTCCGCCGCCTATCATGACGATGGTCAGACCGCAGGAGACGATTATAAGGCTCGCATTGTCATTCAGCATATCAAATATCTGCTGAGTGTGGAGGAAGCCTCCTCCGAGGAGCAGCATCGCAAGAAGATACATCACGACAAATATGCAGATCGTGATCGTCATCAGCAGCTGCGTATCGGTAAGCGGTTCTCTTCGTTTTTGCCTGTTTTTCATCATTCGCCCGCTCCTTTCACGGAAGTCTGTGTTCTGCCTGCGCGCAGGCGTCCCATCAGCTTCCCGAAACGTGCCTTGACAACAGGGGAACCGATAACGACAAGCAGGACGATGACTATCGCCTTGTATGCCTTAACATCGGTCGACGAAACCTTCATCGCGTAAAGTGTTATCGTCAGCATCTGTATTACATAAGCTCCTATGATACTTCCGCTTATCTTGAACCTTCCGCCGCCGAGGTTATTTCCTCCGATTGCCACGGCAAGAATGGTGTCCATCTCGATGTCGAGCAGGAGCGTTTCATGGTTGATCAGTCCGAGACGGCTTACGCCTATGGTACCCGCGATCGCCACGCATACTCCGAGGATGATGAACGAAAGGAGCTTGATAAAGGTTGAATTGATACCGTTCAGGCGTGCCGCGCTTCCGTTGATTCCAACCGACTGCGTAAACAGCTCAAGGGATGTAAAATGGAAGAACAGTCTGAACAGAATTCCGACCGCTACAACGATAAGGACCGGGGTCGGAACCGGTATGCCGGGGATAAATCCGCCAATAGCCGTGATGATCGGGTTGCTGATCGTAGGCGTAGCGCCGCCGTTAATCCAGTATGCGATCGAGCGTCCGCAGGTAAAAAGTATCAGGGTCGCGATCATCGGCTGTATCTTGAACACCGCTACCAGAGTGCCGTTGAACGTTCCGAAGATCATAGCCACCACGCACGCGCACACAAAGGCAAGAAGGACCTTGCCTCCGTTGATCGACGATGATGACTTGAGGACCTTTACGAATACGCTTCCGGCTATGGCCGCTGCGGCGCCCACACTGATATCCTGTCCGCCGCATGCCGCGGTAACAAGAGTCATGCCCATTGCCAGGACCGCGAGCTCACTCGCTCCGTTGATTATGCTTATAAGGTTGCCGGCAAGCACGACATTTCCGTCATTGTTATGCATGATCCCGATCCCGAAAAAGCCGGGATCACGTATAAGATTGAAGATAACGAGCAGGCATATCGCGATGATGGGGATCGCAAGCTGTCCGAGCCCGCCGCTTAAGATCTTGTTGAAAGATTTCTTCATCTTCAGGCCTCCCCTCCCGCTATAGTTTTCATTACCTTCGCCTGGTTAAGATCCTGTCCGGTAAGCTCGCCCACAATATGTCTGTCGCGCATGACGATCAGGCGGCTGCAGGTACGGAGCATCTCTTCAACCTCTGATGAGATGAAGGTCACGCTCACGCCTTCCTCCGCAAGCTTGAGAACAAGCTTCTGTATTTCAAGCTTGGTTCCGACGTCGATTCCGCGTGTGGGCTCGTCAAGGATCAGATAATCCGGATGGGTCAGAAGCCATCTCGCGAGTATTACCTTCTGCTGGTTTCCGCCGCTCAGAGACCCTACCGGTGTCTCACGGCTCGCGGTCTTAATGTTCAGGATCTTGATATATTCATCCGCAAAAGCTTCCGCTTCGCTGCGGCTTATGGGCTTGAAGAAGCCGTTCATTACCTGGAGCGCCAGTATGATGTTCTCGCGAACACTCAGCTCCGCGATGATTCCGTCCCTCTTTCTGTCCTCCGCAAGATAGCCGATACCGTTCTTCATCGCATCGATGGGGCGCGTTATCTTTACAGGCTTCCCCTTTATCCTGACCGAACCGCCGTTGACCTTGTCCGCTCCGAATATGGCACGTACGCTCTCGCTTCGTCCCGAGCCCAACAGGCCCGTGAATCCGTTGACCTCTCCCTTGCATATCCTGAAATCAAACGGCATCGCGTCGCTGCTTGAAAGCTGCTCCGCCTCATAGAAGACCTCTTTGTTCTTCTCCTGATCCTCGTCGGTCTCCTTCAGAGTGCTGAGTTCGTCAAGCTCCTTGCCTATCATCTTGGCAACGAGTTCAACCTGGGGCAGCTCCTCCGTCAGGTACTCACCGATCAGCTCGCCGTTTCTGAGAACGGTTATCCTGTCGCTGACCTCATATACCTGCTCGAGGAAATGAGTTACAAATATGATTCCTACGCCCTGACTCTTAAGATCCCTCATAAGATTGAAGAGCATGTTTACTTCCTTGTCATCGAGCGATGAAGTGGGCTCGTCGAGTATCAGGACCTTGCACTTCATGTCGACCGCGCGGGCGATGGCGACCATCTGCTGAACAGCAAGAGAACAGCTTCCAAGCTGCTGTGAGCTCCGGGCAGGTATGCCGAGCCGCCCGAGTATCTCATCGGCACGCTTCTCATAGTCCTTCTGCCTGATCCAAGCCCCCGTTCCTCTTCCGATGAACATATTCTCGGCAACGGTCAGATTCGGGCACAGCGTTATCTCCTGATAAACCGTGCTGATGCCGCTGTTCTGGGCATCCTGGGGTGAACGGATCGAAACGTCGTTTCCTTCCACCTTTATGCTTCCGCCGTCCATCTGATATACGCCCGTCAGTATCTTGATCAAAGTGGATTTGCCGGCACCGTTTTCGCCCATGAGCGCGTGGATCTCACCCTTTCTGAGTGTGAAATCTACGTCGTGAAGGGCAAGGACTCCCGGAAAGCGCTTCTCTATGTGGCGCATCTGCAGCAAGCTGTTATCCTGCATAGGTATCTCCTCTGTCTATAATATCCTTTTAAAAACGGCGCACCCGAGCTTGCCCAGATGCGCCGTCCTGAATAAACCAGCGTTTAATTATTCGCCCAGACCATAGGTGTCGATATCGCTCTGAGTAAGAGTCTTTGCGTCAAAGCCCTTCTCTTCGTTGATGATCTTCTTTGTGGAAGTGGTCTTGGTTCCCTTGATCAGATCGCTGATGATCTGTGCCTGGAAAGGTGAGCACTGTCCGTCATAGTTCCAGTTGCCTGCAAGGAGCTCTCTTAATGCCCACTTGTTGCAGTCAAAGCCCATAACGATAACCTTGCCGTTAACACCGTGTGTGATACCTGCTGCGTCAAGAGCTGCAACAGCACCCTTAGCCATACCGTCGTTCTCTGCGTAGATAACATTGAAGTCCTCGCCGCTGTTGATAACGGACTCAACGATCTTCTTTGCTTCTGCCTCATCCCATGTAGCGGTCTGCTGAACAACCTTGTTCATTGTTCCTGCTGCAAACTGAGCATCGAGTGCGCCTGTACGTCCGATCTGAGCGTCTGAACCCATA
>CAJOQS010000234.1 GCA_905236925.1 uncultured Lachnospiraceae bacterium
ATCATAGCCATTCTTCTCATTGGACTCGGCGTTTTCTTTTCGATTGTATCGGTGTTTGGTGTTTTCCGGTTCAAATTCGTATTGAACAGGATGCATGCCGCGGCGATCGGCGATACCCTGGCTTTACTGCTGGTCCTTGCGGGACTTATCGTTATCAGCGGTCTGAATATGACCTCGCTCAAACTGGCTGTGATCATTGCGTTTTTCTGGATCGCAAGCCCGGTTTCGAGCCATCTTATCAGCAATATGATAGCGACAGTCGACCATGAAAAAGTCGATAAAATGAAAAAAATAGTTGCAAATAATGACGCATCAGAGGATAATATCAAAGATCATACAAATAAATAGATATTTTTTTATATTAAGTGAAACAGAGGAGAAGTTAGAAATGAAGAAGTTAAGTAAGGGTGCTTTAATCGGGATAATTGCGGCCGCAGCGGTTGTGGTTCTTACGATCATTCTCGTGCTCGTGGAATCCCTGTCCGTAGGAAAGCTTGTTATCGAGAACAAGTCCGGTCGCAATATTGAATCATTTTCCGTTTATTTCATCGGATCCGAGGAAGGCGTCGCTGTAGATACATTGTTCCTGGACAGGCTTGACAACGGTGAGAAGATCAACATCAACTATGGTGAGAAGCTGACCTTTGGCGGTTATGAAGCCGAGTGTGTTATGTACGTTAAGTTTGAAGACGGTGAGCCGATCACTATAGCCGACGGTTATTTCACCAAGGAAGTCTTCGGAAATTTCAAGTTCGTCTTTACCGAGGAGGACGGCGAATTATATCTTACAGCGAGAGCTTCGGAGGGCATTTTCAGGAATACCGCCGCAACACTGCTTGATTCCGAGTACGAACTGTGGCCCGAGGAAGGCGACTGGGAGGATGTCGACGGCTTCTATGACGATGACGAGGACGTTGATCTGGGAGAAGAATATTGAAGCAAACTTCAATGAAATTGATGTTCGTATGTCTCGGCTGCGATAAGAATCTTGTTGACAGCGAGAAGATGCTTGCCGGTCTTTCGAAAGCCGGTTATGAATTGACGGGCGAAGAGTCTGAGGCAGAGATTATTGTTATCAATACCTGTTGCTTTATACACGACGCCAAACAAGAGAGTATTGAAACCATCTTAAGGCTTGCGGAACTTAAACAGTCCGCCGGCCTTAAGTTTCTTGTTGTGATGGGGTGTCTGGCCGAGAGGTACAGTGAAGGCATCCTTTCCGAAATGCCCGAGGTCGACGCAGTGATAGGCACGTTTGCCTGTGACGAGCTGGTCCGGGTTCTTGACGGCCTTCGCGGAAAAGGTCTTCAGAACAAGGCCGTTATCAGTGAAAAGGGCGTTGTTCCTGACCTTCCGTCAGAAAGGCTCAGGTCCGATATCTGCCGTTATTCTTATCTTAAGATAGCCGAGGGCTGCGATAAGCGCTGCACATACTGTGTTATTCCCGATATCAAGGGCCATTACAGGAGCCTTGAATTTGACAGCCTCGTTAGGGAGGCCGAGGAGCTTGCTGCCGGAGGCGTCAATGAGTTAATGATAATCGCTCAGGAAACTACGCTTTACGGCACAGACCTTTATGGCTATAAAAGGCTGCCCGAGCTGTTAAAGCGTATTTGTGAGATCGACGGGATAGATATCGTAAGGCTTATGTACTGTTATCCCGAGGAGATAACCGACGAACTGATAGGGTTTATAGCCTCCGAGCCTAAAATGGCGCATTACATCGATATGCCGATACAGCATATTTCCGACAACATTCTCAGAAGGATGGGGCGCAGGACCTCCGGGGCTGATATCAAGGCGATCATCGGAAAGCTCAGAAGTGCAATCCCTGACATTGCGATAAGAACCTCGCTTATTACCGGTTTTCCTGGTGAGACAGAGGGAGATCACGAGGAACTTCTTGATTTCCTCAGGGAATACAGGCTGGACAGGGTCGGAGTCTTTACCTATTCGAAGGAAGAAGGTACACCCGCTTTCCGTATGAAGGGACAGGTTCCCGCGAAAGTCAAGCAGGCAAGGCAGAAGCAGCTGATGCAGTTGCAGCAGAGTATTGTTTTTGAGAAAAACAGGGATCTGGTCGGAATGACCATGAAGGTCGTTATAGACGGCAGGATACCCGAAGACGATGTTTATGTCGGGCGTACATATATGGACGCACCCGATATTGACGGCAGAGTATTTGTCGAATCGGACAGGGAGCTTATCTCGGGAACGGTGATAGAAGCAGAGATCACATCCTTCAGGGACTACGATCTTCTTGCTACAGATACAGCAACAGGAAAAGGCAGGGCTTAACATGACTACACCTAATAAGATCACGGTTTTCAGATTTTGTATGATACCTGTTTTTACGGTAGTCTTTCTTCTTGAGCTTGTTTTTCCGCAGGACAAGCAGCTTCTTGATTATATTGCGCTTGCTGTTTTTGCGATCGCTTCGATATCGGATTTCTTTGACGGCTATCTTGCAAGGAAGAACCATCAGATCACCGATTTCGGCAAGCTTATGGATCCGCTTGCGGATAAGATGCTCGTCTGCACCGCTATTATCAGCTTTGTTCAGCTCAGGGATAATTTCCCCTGCTGGTGCGCGGTCGTTATCGTTGCGCGTGAGTTTATAATAAGCGGCTTCAGGCAGCTTGCTGCGGAGAAGAAGACCATTATCATGGCCAGCATGTGGGGAAAGGCTAAGACTGTAGTTTCTCTGATCATGTGCCACCTGTTCATACTCGATCTTCAGTATGAATGGTTTCACGTGACGGAGACTGTTTTTATGTGGGTGGCGACTGTCCTGACCATAGTTTCGCTTGTTGATTATCTTGTGAAGAACCGTCAGGTCATGAAGGACTGCACGAAATGATCCTGTCATGACGCATTTTTACCATAGTTGTGACAAAAAACGCCTCTACATTTGAAATGGAGTATTGGAATTTCCGAATTTGAAGGGAGGTGTTGTCATGCGCGGCTTTGTGAAGTCTGTTTTTGCAGTTCTGCTTGCTTCTGTTTTAGTGTTCTCACTTTCTGCATGCACGCATAAGACTCACGATCCCGACGGACCGGACACACCACCTTCTACAGACCCCGATAACAGGGTTTCCGAGTCACCGACCAATACTGTTATCAGCGGAGAAAACCTTTCTTCGATCAGGATTTATACCGTTGACGCGGATTCCGAATCGGTAGTCAGCAAGGTTGTTATGGTCAGAGCGAACACCGAAGTCACACCGTCTCTTATCCTCGAGTATCTTGCTGATTCATTTAAGGACGAGTCACTCAAGATCTCGTTTGACAGTGTTGACTTTTCGAACGAGACCTGTATCGTCAGCTTTACCGATTCCATTTATTCAATTGCGAGCCAGAGTGTCGGACTTGAGGAAGCGGTACTTGACGCTACTGCTCAGAGCATCCTTGACAATGTCGACGGGTGTCTTGCAATTGTTTTCCGGATCAACAACGGTGCTTACGAAACATCGAATTTTACTTTTGATCTGAACTATGTATACATGGATGACTAAACTATCTGTTCTGCAGTTTTTTGCCCGAGCCATACTCGGGCATTTCGATTAATATGTCAAAATTAATTATCGTTGGCGGCGGTGCCGCCGGAATGATGGCTGCGGCTACGGCAGCGGCCGGAGGAGTTGAGGTTCTTCTTCTGGAGAAGAACGAGAAGCTCGGCAAGAAGGTCTATATTACTGGTAAGGGCAGGTGCAATCTTACCAATGACTGTGAGGTGTCCGATTTCTTCAGGAACATCGCATCAAACGGCAAGTTCATGTACAGCAGCCTGTACGGCTTTACTCCTGCAGACACTATGCAGTTTTTCGAAAAAGCCGGGATGCCCGTAAAGGTTGAAAGGGGAAACCGTGTTTTTCCCGTCAGCGACCATTCTTCCGATGTCAACAAGTATCTCGAAAAGTCAATAAGTTCAGCAGGTGGCCAAATCCGTCTGAATACCGCCGTTTCCGAGATAATCACTGTGGGCTCCGTTTTTAAGGGAGTCATGCTGCGGAGCGGAGAAGAAATATATGCCGATAACTGTTTTATTGCAACCGGAGGTTTAAGCTATCCTTCGACAGGTTCGGACGGTGACGGCTTCAGGTTTGCAAAGGCCGTTGGACATAAGGTTACGAGACTTTTGCCTTCACTTGTTTCGGTCAAGGTCTGCGAAAGCTGGGTAAAGTCTGTTGAAGGACTGTCTCTGAAGAATGTGGTACTCAGTGCACATTGCGGAAACAAATGTCTGTATTCCGACCTCGGTGAGATGCTCTTTACACACGATGGTATAAGCGGTCCGCTTGTTCTGACACTTTCCTCAATACTCGCCGATACGATAGCGTCCGGCAACAAAGTCGATCTTAAGATAGACCTGAAGCCCGGACTTGATACAGAACAGCTTGATGCCAGGGTTTTGAAGGATTTTTCCGAGAATATCAACAAAGTTTTTTCGAATTCCCTCGGAAAGCTGCTGCCTTCTTCGCTTATACCCGTTATTGTTACGGCATCGTCTATCGATCCGTCAAAAAAGGTTAATGATATCACGAAGGAAGAGAGAGTAAGGCTCGTGAAGCTCATTAAGGAACTGCCGCTCACAGTTCTCAGACTTGGCGGTTACGACGAAGCTGTTATTACCAAGGGCGGCGTAGATGTTAAACAGATCAATCCGACGACTATGGAGTCGAAGCTCGTGAAGGGACTGTACTTTATCGGAGAGGTCCTTGACGTTGATGCCTTTACAGGAGGCTTTAACCTGCAGATAGCCTGGTCCACGGCTGTCGCCGCTGCGCGGGCGGTCATTGAAAAGGAATAAAAAACAGTGCGCATGCACGGAACGGAGATATCTATGAAATACAATATTGCGATCGACGGACCCGCGGGAGCGGGCAAGAGCACTATTGCCAAGAAGGTAGCCGAAAAGCTGGGATTCGTTTATATCGATACGGGCGCCATGTACCGCGCGATGGCATATTATTATACCGGAAAGGGCATAAACTGCGAGGATAAGGATGCGGTCATTGCCGAATTCGATAATATTCATCTCGGACTCAAGTATATCGACGGCGTTCAGCATATCTTCCTGAACGGCGAGGATATTTCCGGGGTCATCAGAACCCAGGAGGTGGGAGAGAATGCCTCCAGAGTTTCCGCAATTGCCGAGGTCAGGGCAAAGCTTGTTGCAATACAGCAGGATATCGCAAGGAATATCAATGTCGTTATGGACGGCAGGGATATCGGCTCGGTCGTTCTTCCCGACGCGGAGCTTAAGATCTATCTTACCGCTTCGGTAAGGGTCAGGGCGTTAAGAAGGTTCAAGGAATATCAGGAGAAGGGTATCGAAGCCGATCTCGCAACCATAGAGAAGGAGATCAAGGACCGCGATTACAGGGACATGCACAGGGATGCGTCGCCTCTGGTATGCGTTCCCGATGCTGTCGTAGTCGACACCTCCGATATGACTGTTGACGAGGTTATGGACCGTATCATTTCCCTTGTTGAGCAGGATACGGATGAATGAGGTACTCTGATGATCGTTAGGGTTGCTGAATCGGCCGGCTTCTGCTTCGGCGTGAAGCGGGCGGTCGACATGGTTTACGAGGAGCTGGACAAAGGCAGGGACGTCTATACCTACGGACCGATACTTAACAATGAGAATGTCATCGCGGAGCTTGAAAAAAA
>CAJOQS010000235.1 GCA_905236925.1 uncultured Lachnospiraceae bacterium
CCCGACGCGGTCCTGATAGCCTTTTTCCACGAACTTGCCAGAACGGCCCCGTGCGGTCCGAGTTTTCCCTCGTCCAGAACCAGAAGCCTCTGTTTTGTAACAATCCCCGCATCCCTGAGCAGCATATTTACATCTTCCGTGTCAAGACGCTCCTGCGAATCGGCACCGGACATGTTCCCGTAAACAAGCGAGAGCGACGGTATACAGTCTATCAGAAGAAGTGCGGTCAAAACAGCCGCTATAGGCTTTTTGAGAGTATCCCACATTAAAAAACTGACAAGAATGAATACTCCCCCAACCGAAAAGAATTTCGTTCCCTCGATATTCTCGCTTCCGGGGAGCATCTTTACAGCGATGTACAGGGAGGGTGTCGACAGGATAAGTGCTAAAATCGACGACGCGAAACCGGCCCTTGTTTTTCTGTAGCTGAACAGCCAGCCCAAAAGCGCGATAAGAGCCAGCGCAGCCCCGAAATAATAGGCTCCGTTGTTCTTAAGCCTCAGCATAGGGTCAAGGGAAACGAATATGCTCTGAACAAAGGTCGCCGCGCGCTCGTCGGACCTGGAATTAATGACATTCCCGAGTATAAACGGAATGAACCAGACTCCTGCAATCGCGGTTCCCATAACAAGGGCTTCTATGATCCTTATCGCGTTCCAGACCTTTTGCCTGACTATTATGTCGACAATGAGGAAGAGCAGGAGCATTACAGCCACCATGAAGGAATGATACAGGTCGCTCAGGACCAGAAGGGCAAATGCGATTGATATAAGCCGGAACCAGGCCCCCTTTTCCTCCTGCCGGAATTTACATATTCCAAAGAAAACAAGGACGGTAAAAAGACTCGCGAGCGCGCCCGGAAGATTTCCTTCTCCGAACAGAAGCCTGAGATCAGCCGGAGTAAAGAACACAAGTATTCCAAGCGCAGCTCCCATAATGGGACGCTTTTCCTTTATGCCCATACATAGAAAGATACAGGCACCCGAAAGGAAAATAAACCCGGTAAACACGATATATCCGATAAAGGGGTCTGTCGAGAACTGCACTCCGATAGCTTCACACAGAGCGTATATATATACGCACAGAGGAGCCCGATACCGCATGATCGCGGACCCGTTAAACCAGGTCATGTCATATAGCGGATACAGGTTCCCCTCTGAAATAGATCGATATAAATATTTTCCACGATAGATATGGTACAGCGTGTCCTCACCCGATGGATAGACTCCGCTGTTTGCCACAAAGTACATTATTGCAAATGCGACTCCCGAGAATAAGATTCCCGAGAGTACGCAGCATAAGGCTATTTGTTTCTTGCTAGACATCTCAAATACCGTTCTTCTTTTTGGTAAAGAAGAAAAAGCCGATAAGAACTGACGCACCGCAGATAGCAAGACCCATAACGGGAGCTGTTGAGGTTCCTGCGGTAGTTATCCACTGATTTCCTATTCTGGCGAACTGTGCGTTGGCAACCCTGAGCTCGTTCACGTCACAGTTAAATTTCCTGGCCAGTTCTGCAAGGTCAAGCGCGAATTCCATCTCATCTTTGCCGTTCACGCCGATAGTCATGGACATCCTTCCGTAGCAGGTATCCGCTTCGTTAAGATCGTTGATATTGGAAGAGGTTCCCCATGCGCCAAGGTCCATAAGGTAATACTCATAGGTACCGCCCTGCGCAAGATTGGAGCTTGCCGGATTCCAGTTGATATTGCCGTCCGCGTCGACTGCGACAACTCTCCAGGAGTATGTTTCAGATCCCTGGGTAAATGCGTCGGATGAAGGATCCGTAGAATTAAAGCAGATCGTAACTGCCTGAGTAAACTCCCCGCCGGCATCCCTGAGCGAAGCCTCATTATTCGTCACAACGTGTCCGTAAAGAGTGTTTCCGTCCTGATACAACGCTGCTTTGGCATCGGGGTCGGGTGTGTATCCTATCGATCCGTGCGGATAATCGGTCCAGTCACGGTAATCCGAATTGTATTCAACACCGTTGAAGCTGCTGGTCTTGTCATTCCCCTGAACATTCATGATATCGGGAATGAGCGTCTCACCGCGGTAATATCCGAAGTTGAGCGAATTGGTGTAATTGGGAAGCTCGCTCGCAGGGATCGTGATCTCCCACTGATCGCCTACGTACGAAACGATAACTCCGTCTATGCCCTCGACTCTTCCGTCGTAAGTGAGCTGAATATCAGTCTCATATCCGAGATCGGAAGTTATTGCAAACTTACCGTTCGAATAAACTCCGGCCTGCGAAGCGTTGGCATTTTGTCCATCCCTAATGTAAATATGCAGACTGTCGCCGTCCCATACTGCCGCTACTTCTGAAATGCTTTCGACGCCGTTGTGGTTCGTTCCGGATACATCGCTCTTGGAAACAGCATCCCAGTCGTCGTAATTGCCGTCGTTGTCGATACCCTCGTAAGTCTTTTCGGCAGGCACCGTAACCGCACCTACAGTGTCGAAGTCGGTCATTCCTTCGCTGGAAATGCTTCCGCCGTCAAAGCTGATCTGGAAATCGTCACCAAAAACGGACTTATCGATCATGAGCTCAATGGTGTACGGTCCGGGGTTGTTAAGATGAGCACCGTTGCGGACTGCAGCAGTGGCA
>CAJOQS010000236.1 GCA_905236925.1 uncultured Lachnospiraceae bacterium
CCCAAGCCACCAAAGCACGCCGCCAAGTGTGTTTCCGAGCGTTGCTGCAAGGAAGAACAGGTACAGGTCCGCATTCGCGAGATTCGCATGTCCTGCTGCGAAATAGAACATATCCGCAACAACGTGCTCCGCGCCGCAAAGGATGAAGACCATCACGCCGAGGATAACAACAAGGAACTTCGCGAATCCCTCTGTCTTTGCGTATCCTCTGACTGCGATCGCTATGCAGAACTCACATATGATTCCGTCAATGATAGCGATGTAAAAAGGTTTTGCGAGCTTCGCGGCCGTGACTGCAGCCGCGGCAGTGTTCAGAGTATGATGCGTTGAGACCGCCAGTCCGAACACCACGGCCCCGATGAGGTTACCGAACCATATGAGCGCCAGAAGCCACGGACGCTTGATAAAATCTCCGAGGCAGGCCTTTCCGGTGTACAGGTCGAAGCCGAACACCAGCACTGTTATCAGTCCGACAGAAAACAGAAATGCTCCGGCCACCTTGTTTTCACATGCCAGAAAAACCGTGCCGCCAAGAGCGATCGCAGCGCCTGCGCAAACGGACCTGATCAGACGGTCACAAATACCTGTCATTTCTCCCTTGTTCTTCATGTTATCCCTCCACATCAGTTCTTTCTGCTGCTAATTGAACTATTCATTATTTTACCACCTTTCCGTAAAATGCAACATATGCAACTTTTGTTAACATCATTATATGGCGGCGGGGAAAACAAGGTCAATCAAGCAAAGCGTACATTTCGCGGCGGTTTATGTTAACTCCGGTTGCGCTCTTTAAAAAAATTTTTAAATACTCCTTGACAGATCTTACCGAAGGATATAATATGACATCGGAAGTTAAAAATATTTTTAAATAGCTTTGCTTTTGAACGGAGGTGTCATAATAATGATCTCAACATCAGTTTTTACTGCGCTTGGCGTACTTGCGGCGATCGGCATTATCCTGCCTGTGGGGGCGGCGATATGGTGGATCAGGAAAAACAACGAAAAGGTCAGCACCGTTCTCGTTGGAGCGGCCACATGGTTCCTTTTCGCAATCGTTCTTGAGACGCTCCCGAAGCTTGTCCTGTTCAGCGGGAAAACAGCGATCGGCAGAACAGTTCTTGGCAATATCTTTCTGTACACCCTGCTTGGTACGCTTCTTGCGGGAGTATTCGAGGAAACAGGCAGGCTTGTGGCCTTTAAAACAGTTCTGAAGAACAGAAAGAACCGTGAGACCTCGATCGCACACGGAATCGGTCACGGCGGTTTTGAAGCAATGTACATATTGCTCTCGATCAGTATTCAGTATATTATATATGGGACGATGATCAATGCGGGAACCTATCAGACGGTCATCGACAGCGCGGCAGCAGCCGGAACGTCAACAGCTTCGCTGGAAGCTCTGCCCGGGGTCATCTCGTCATGGACAATGGGAATGACCGGAATATGGATCGCTGAGCGTATAATTGCGATGCTTCTTCATACCGGACTTTCCATCATGGTATTCTACGCGGTCAAGAAGTCGCGCTATGGGCTGTATGCACTTGCGATCATACTCCATATGGTCATGGACACACCCGCAGCACTTTATCAGTGCGGAGTGATCGGCCTTTATCTGACAGAGGCGATATTAGCCGCGATCACGATAGTTTTTTTTGTGATCGTCTGGAGGACACTATATTCAGCGGACCGGGAAGCCGAAAAAGCACCGGCGGAATCCGGACAGGTATAAAATATGGGTGAAAACAATATTTTCAAGGTTCTGTCGGACAAACAGCGCCGGGAAATACTTGTAATGTTAAAAAACGGAAGCATGAATGCGGGAGAGATAGCAGAAGCGCTGGGTATCACTCCCGCTGCTCTGTCGTATCATCTTCGCCTTCTGAAGGAGGCCGATCTGGTAATCGAATACAAGCAGAAAAACTTTATTTACTATGAGGTCAACACTTCGGTGTTTGATGAGCTTATAATGTGGATAGGACAATTCGGAGGGGGCGACAGGAAATGAAAAAGGCCATGTGGATAATAGCCTGTATTTCGCTTATAGGTACAGCATTCATGCTCAGGTTCCTGCCGGAGAGCATACCGATGCATTACGATATCTCCGGCAATATCGACAGATGGGGATCGAAGTACGAACAGTTTATTATGCCGGCGATGATCTTTGTGTTCGCTCTGATCTTCGAATTGCTGATAAGGCACTATGAGAAGAGAGCCGAACTCTTAACCGATGAGAAGGAAAGTGCGGAAGCGCGCTCAAACACAAAGGTCCTCAAGATCGTGGGACTGGCCAGTGCCATATTCTTTTCGTTACTGAATGTGCTCCTGATGATAGAAGCGATTGAAACGACCTCGTCCGGTTCAACGAAGATGACGATTGATTTCAGCAGGGTCAGCAGTGCCCTGTTGGGATTCCTGTGCATAGTTCTCGGCAATATCTTGCCCAAAACCAGAAAAAACAGCAATGTCGGGTTCAGGCTCCCCTGGAGTATGTACAACGATAACACCTGGAACAGGACCAACCGCTTCGGCGGGTACGCGCTTGTTGCGGCGGGAGTGCTTTCCGTTGTCACGGCAATTCTGGTATCCGGCGCGGGTATTTCATTGCTGCTGACGATGGTATGGGTCATCGCGGCAACGATCGTGACTACGGTTTACTCGTATTCGGTATACAAAAAAGAACATCAATGAAATGATCATAGGAGGCATCTGCGGATGGGCAGAAGGCTCGACAGGAAAATAACGTTTGTAAAAAGGCTCTTTGCGGGGGATTTCTACTCGCACAGAGCCTATGTCCGTATGTATGACAAGCTTCCGGTACGGGAGGACACCGTGTTTCTGGAGTCTCAGCACGGTACTGTGCTGGGAGGCAATATTGCGGCGATACTCCGCACCTTATGCGAAGATGATGAATTCAGCAGCCTCCGTATTTATGTTTCCGTCAGGAAGAACACCAGGGATCAGATCAGCGCTCAGTGGGCTGGTTTTAAAAACTCGGCGGGGCGTGTGCAGCCCGTGATCTTTGATTCGAGGCAGTATTTCAGGATCCTTGCGAGCGCGAAATATCTGATCAATGACAACACCTTCATGCCCATGTTCATGAAAAAGCCCGGGCAGCTTTATCTCAACACATGGCACGGGACGCCTCTTAAAACACTGGGCAAGGGTATCAAGGGAGAGCGCTTTGCGATAGGCAACGCGCAGAGGAACTTCCTGAGCGCCGATCTGCTGCTGTATCCGAACGAGCACACGCGCGATGTCATGCTCCGTGATTATATGATCGAAAACTTCGGTACGGGGCACATGGCAATGACCGGATATCCGCGCAATGAGGTCTTCTTCTCCGGGGCAGTGAGAGAGGAGATGCGGAGCCGGTATGATATGAACGGAAAGCGTGTCTACGCATATCTTCCCACCTGGCGCGGGATCGTCGGGAAGGTAGATAAGGAATCACAGAAACGCGACCTGAAGGCCGGCTTCGACGAACTGGACGGCAAACTGCCTGAGAATCTTGTAATATACGTGAAGCTTCATCCGATGCTGCGGGGAAGCATGGAGCTGGAGGGCTACAGGCATATTCGCACATTCCCTGACGATGTTCCTTCCTACGATTTCCTTCAGGCAACAGACGGCCTGATAACGGATTATTCAAGCATAATGTTTGATTACGCGGTAACTCACCGCCATATAGTTTTATATACTTATGACGAGGAAGAATATGTCCGTACAAGGGGACTGACGCTCGGTCTTGACGAGCTTCCCTTCCCGAGAGTGGCAGATATAACTGCACTCGCTGCGGAGCTTGCCTCGCCGGCAAAGTACGATGATTCTGCCTTTATCACAAGGTTCTGCCCGTGGGACCGAAAGGGTGTCACGAAGGAGCTGATGACCGCCTTCATCGGCGGCAATCTGGAGAAGTATCCGCGGATTCCGTACAACGGCAAAAAGAATGTCGCTGTCTACGGAGGCGATTTCGTCCGGAACGGAATAGCCACGGCTCTCGGGAACCTGATGCACAGCGTCGATCCCGAAAAGTACAATTATCTGGTTTTATACAAGCTGAGTCCGAAAACGAACAATACGCCGGGATATCATGAGCCTGCGCTCGACGACATTCCGGATGAAATAGCGACGCTGGGGATCACCAACCCGCACTGCGGTACCTGGGGTGATCTGATCTGGAGCAAGCTGTGGAAGCGTCTCCAGAGGATTATTACCGGCTGGCCCTTTAAATCTGCAAGAACGGCCTATGAAAGGATCGCGGTCAGGGAAGCCCGCAAAACCTTCGGTGACGCCAGGATCGATGCCGCGATCCAGTACAACGGATATTTCCCTGACATGATAGAAATGTTCAAGGTTATGGACTGCGGACGCGCGATCTTCGTTCATAACGACATGAGCGGTGAGAACAATAAACCCAACGCGGTACCGAAGAAGCTTCTCTCGCAGGCCTATACGGAATACGACGAGGTGGCTCTTGTAACCTCGGAGCTCAGAGGAACGATGGAACGTTTCATCGAAGAAGCCGGCTATGAAAAACGGGATTTTACCGTCGTTGAAAATATCATCAACTACAGGGCGATCCTTGAGAAATCAGCAAAGGAGCTTGCCTTTGACGAAACGACCGAAACGGACATCTCCATTGAGGAGCTGAAGAAGCTGCTGGACGGGGACGATACGGTACTGATCAATATCGGCCGCTTCTCGTATGAAAAAGGGCAGGAGCGCCTTATCGATGCGTTTGAGCGGGCTGCCGCTGATCATCCGGAGGCAAGGCTTATCATACTTGGCTCATACGGCCCGAAGCATCTTGATGTTCTTGAGCGTGTCGCGAAGTCACCGCTTAAGGACAGGATCACGGTCATAAAGTTCATGTCAAACCCGTATCCGCTGCTCAAAAGGTGCGACTACTTCGTCCTTTCCTCGCTGTATGAGGGCTTCGGACTTGTATTGTGCGAGGCGGATATACTCGGGGTTCCCTGCTTCTCACCGAGAATTACCGGGCCCACGGATTTCATGGAGAAATACGGCGGTATGTTGGTTGAGGATTCCGTCGAAGGCATAGCCGGCGGCATCAGGGCATGTCTTGAAGGAAAGGTCGTAAAGACCCTGAAGGTTGATTACGAAGAGTATAACAGAAGGGCTGTCGGGGCCTTCGAGGATATGGTTGAAAGACTGACGGCAAAAAAATAAAAAAGGCGGCTGAACAGCCGCAGGGAGGAAAAAGATGTCAGCAAAAGGATTGGCAGAATTCATTTCAAAGGCGGTTTCACCCTATCATACCGTTGAGGAGTCGCGCAAGATCCTTCAGGAGCGCGGATTCGAAAGACTGGAGGCGGGAAAACCGTGGAAGCTGAAGAAGGGCGGTCGCTACTATGTGATCCCGTTTAAGACGGAGATCTTTGCATTTACCGTGCCTTCGGGCAACGTTTCGCGCGGTATCAGGATAGCGGCAGCGCACACCGATTATCCCTGCCTTCACTTAAAGCCCAAGGCGGAGACCATCAGCAGCGGCTATATGCGCCTTAATACCGAGGTTTACGGCGGTCCCATACTGAACACCTGGCTGGACAGACCGCTCTCGCTTGCGGGCAGGGTGCTGTTAAAGAGCAAAGATGTATTTGCGCCGAAGGAGGTTCTCGTAGATTTCGCGAGACCCGTCGTTACGATCCCGAACCTCGCGATCCATTACAACAGGGAAGTTAACAAGGGTGTCGAGCTTACGAAGCAGAACGATATGCTCCCTCTGCTCGGAGTTCTGACGGAGAAATTCGATAAGGACGACTATTTCCTTGAGCTTCTCGCGAAGGAGATCGTCGAAAAGAAGGAGAACATACTTGATTTCGACATTATCGTGTATAATGCCGAGAAGCCCGCGTTTGTCGGTGCCGAAGGAGAGCTGCTCTCGTGTCCTCGACTTGACAATATCACTTCGTGCTTCGCTCTGGTCGAGGGAATAACCGGACCCGCGAAAAAGAAGGCTGCAAAGAAAGCAGCGGAGGAAGGCATCAACCTCATAGCGCTTTTCGACAACGAGGAGATAGGCTCGGGCACCAAGCAGGGTGCGGATTCGGCGCTTCTTGAGGGCATAATCAAAAGGATCAACACGGCACTCGGACGCAGCGATATCGACATGGAGGACGATATCCAGAAGGGCTTCCTTCTGTCTGTCGATGTGGCGCATGCTCTGCATCCCGCGAAGGCGGAGAAGTTCGACAGGTCAAACTGCATGCTGATGGGCGAGGGCGTTACCTTCAAGCTCAGCGCCAACCAGCGTTATTCCTACGATGCGGTAGCGGTTGCCTCGCTTCAGCAGCTATGCGACAAGAGCGGGATCCGTTACAGGAAATTCGTGAATCATTCGGACATGCCCGGCGGCGGAACCTTAGGTCCCATCATTTCCTCATGGCTGCCTATGTATACGGTGGATATAGGTGTTCCGATCCTTGCGATGCACTCCTCGCGCGAGCTTATGGCAGGCTCCGATCAGGATGAACTTGAGAAGCTCATGAAGGCATTTTTCGCCTGATCCGCGCCTCAGCGGGCATTTTGTGCTTGCATTTTTGCGGAATGAGTGTTATCATACCGCTATCAATTGAATATGAAAGGCGTTGAAGAGAATAGTAGACCGCCGGATATCCTGCAGAGAGCCCTGTTATTGCTGCGAATGGGTGGAGAAGAAGTGGTTGAAGATGGCCTCGGAGCCGCGGATGTGAACGCAGTGCCTTAGCGTCCGCCGGGAGTTCCCGTTACAGAACAGACTGTTGATGGACAGCCGTTAAGGGGCGCACCGTGAGGTGTGTCTGAATTAAAGTGGTACCACGGGATATAAGTCTCGTCTTTAAGCAATTAAAGGCGGGACTTTTTTGCGCGTACATCGGGTGCGCACTGCTCGCTAGAAGACTTATCAGGAGGAACAACATGGAGAAGAAACCTTATTACATTACGACGGCGATAGCATATGCGTCGGGCAAGCCGCACATCGGCAACACCTACGAGATCATTCTCGCGGACAGCATTGCCAGGTTCAAGAAGTATCAGGGCTTTGACGTACGTTTCCAGACAGGAACGGACGAGCACGGCATCAAGGTTGAGGAGAAGGCTGCACAGGCAGGCAAAACGCCCAAGGAATTTGTTGACGAGGTCACCGGCGAGATCAAGCGACTTTTCGACCTTGTAGGTACAAAGTACGATCGTTTTATCCGCACGACCGACGAGGATCATGTCGTTCAGGTCCAGAAGATATTCAAGAAGCTCTACGACAAGGGCGATATTTACAAGAACGAGTACGAGGGCATGTACTGTAAGCCCTGCGAATCGTTCTATACAGCTTCGCAGCTTGTAGACGGAAAATGCCCCGACTGCGGACGCCCCTGCGTTCCCGCG
>CAJOQS010000237.1 GCA_905236925.1 uncultured Lachnospiraceae bacterium
CCCGCCGGGATAAATACGGCATACGCGAACAGCTGGAACGACTGGCTCAGATACATCATCGGCATATTCCGGGCAAATACGAGTATCAGGATCTTAACAAGAAACGCCACACCTGAGATCAGCAGCAGCTTTTCCGCTTTGATCTTTTTAAGGACGACTCCTATCAGTGCCATTACGGGCAATTCAAGGATCGCCTGTAGAAAAGACGCATATCCGAGTTCGGTCTCATTTCCTCCGAGCGCGTTTATTATCCTGATCATAAAATCATTGATCATATTATGGGCAAAGAAGAAACAGACCGTCGCAACCATGAACAGCATGAAAGCGGGATAATGCCTTGCAAATACTGCCGCAGATCCGCTTTTGCCCGCCGTATCCGCCTTGCTTGCCGGAAGCTCCTGTTCTCCTGCTGAATCCGGCTTCCTGAAGGTGTATACAAGTACCGCGGAAACGGCCATGCTCACGATATTCACCCAAAGCAGTATCGATACACCGTTTTTCTCGACTATTCCTCCGATGAACATTGAAGTAAACGCAAAACTGGCAGAACCGAGGCCGCGCGCCAGCCCGTACATTATGCTGTATCCGGCTCTCTGATATTCGAAGCACAGCGCCGTCATGACGGGCTGATACGCAAACTGTATCATGTAGATGAGCGCATATACGGCAAATATGACTGCCCTGTTTTCCGGTACAGCCATCAGTATGACCGATCCGGACAGGATTATCAGGACCGAAGCAAGGATGAACCGCCGGTTTGTAAGATAGCCCTGTTTGTCGATGATACCGGCGACCACAGGCTGTACTATCGCGGACACGATATTGGCCACAGCCAGCAGAACACCAACCTCCGTGTTGGTAAAGCCCTTCG
This sequence comes from uncultured Lachnospiraceae bacterium, assembly GCA_905236925.1. GTDB lineage: Bacteria > Bacillota > Clostridia > Lachnospirales > Lachnospiraceae > RUG11977. The sequence goes on from CAJOQS010000237.1 coordinate 872, forward strand.
AAAGCAGGTATACGGCCGCATACGCGTGTATTGTACAGAACGCCGCAAAATACGCGACGTTCAGCAGAGTATATCTTAATGTCTGATCCTTCATCCGTTATCCCCTTGCTCAGTTATCCGCAAGCTTATATCCGTTCTTCATGTTCGCGCTGGCCTGACGAAGAACACGGTTCAGCGTCTTTGTTGTCTCTTCCCTGGCCATTTCGCAGAGCTTCCTGTTCGCTTCCTCAATAAGCGCCGGATCGGCCTTTTTAGTCATCTTCAGGTCGTATTCGCGAAGTATCTGCCTGCCGCGGACGGCAACAGCCTCCTGATAGCGCCAGATGTTCTGGATGCACGATGAATAGTTCGGGTCCGCAAGCGCGCCGATCAGAGCGCTGCTCCAGTAAAAATTCTCGGTCGAGGTATCGGTCGTGACATTGGACAGATACGCGGGCATCTTCGGAACATTTGTGTATACCGGCAGCAACGCGTCAAAGGTGGTCGATGCAAAGCAGATCCACTCCACTCCGCTGATCTCCTTCGGAACATTGCTCCTTATCTGGCAGATCGAGGTCACTCCGGTACGGTTGATGCCGATCGAGCGGTACATGCCGCGCTTGCCTGTATCCTGATTCTTGTACGGATCGAAATCCGTACCCTGAAAATGTCCGGACAGAAGGTATTTCACATCCTCCACCGCCACCTTGCGGTCGGGCACAAGGCTCCAGGGAATATTGTCGCTCGCGGGCGTGAATTCCGCATCGGGGCCGTCCCACTTATGGCTGTAGGGAGTCAGATAACGTCCCATGAACCATGCTCTGGGTGTATCGTAGATATGATCCATATCTGTATGTGAACCGAAAATATCACGCGGATTGAACTTTCCGTTCTGATTGAGATCAAGATAATTATCCCTGATGAATTCCTTCAGATCCTTCGAGCAAAGATAATTCTTTCCCGCGCCAAGCGCATCCTTCAGATCAAAGGTATCGGTTCCGAACTGGTTGGGATTGATGACCACCCTGTCCTCGGGCACGCGCGAAGCTATCCAGTGATGGCCTCCGATCGTCTCAAGCCACCATACCTCGTCCTTGTCGTTGAAGGCGATGCCGTTCGGCTCGTAGGTGCCGTATTTTTCCAGCAGAGAAGCAACCCTCAGCACTCCCTCGCGCGCCGTTTTGATATAAGGCAGAACGAGGACCACGTAATCCTCCTCGCCGATACCGCCTATCACTTCCTTCTCCTTGCCGGGTTTTGCCTTTTTATATTCTACATACGGATCCGCCGCCAGAACCCTCGGATTGGAGGTAATAGTCTCGGTCGCTGTCATTCCGACGCCTGCCGCGTTGATGCCCGTAGCCGCCCAGATGCCCTCCTTTTTATCCACATTGGGACATGCGGTATAGCGCATGGGCTCCTCCGTAAGCTCGATCTTTAAATGCGAGTTCACGCACTTATACTTCTTAGGCTGATCCTTGGGCTCGACCACGATCATCTTCTTGACATCAAAATGTCCGTCGTCGGTCCTCGCGATCATTGTAGTGTTGTCATTGCTGGCTTTTTTGCCAACCAGAACTGTAGTGCAGGACATATCCGTTAATCCTCCCCTGAATTAAATCTTTTAATTATCCAAGCGCCACATCAAGCGCCATCATCAGGCTGAAACCTACCGCAAAGGCAACGACACCGACATGAGAATGC
>CAJOQS010000238.1 GCA_905236925.1 uncultured Lachnospiraceae bacterium
GATCTGGCAACCGGGAAGAATACACTTGCCATGATCAAGGCAATGGGCAAGCTTGACGGCGAGACCAAGGAGCTGTTCCGTACGGCATACAAGATAATGAGGGAATCTGTTAAGACGGTCAGGCACGAGCCGGACAGAGGAGAGGGGTTATGAAGGCAGACGAGATCTATTCGCTTGAATGGACAAACAATGTAAAGGTCAACGGACGCGCGTTCGTATACAACAACTGTCTGTGGTTGTCGTATTCGGGAACGGGCGTTGAATTTGTGTGCAATAACGGATTCGAGGCCAGGATCGTGTCTGACATGATAGACTCATCGGATACGGCCGGCGCGGCCCGCATCTGCGTTCTGAAGGACGGGGCACAGATACTTGAGGAGATGGTCGACAACAGCCAGCTCTCCCTTGAGATCAGGGACGAGGGCGTTCACACCTATTCCGTAATCAAACTCTCAGAATCCTTCAATTCATCTGTAGGTATCCGGGAGATCATTCCCTACGGAACCATAAAGGGCGACGACGGCGACGAAAAGGGTCTTGTGCCCGTTGAGGACAACCGCATGAAGGTCGAGTTCATCGGGAATTCGATAACCTGCGGATACGGAGTCGAGGGCGATCTTTCCCAGACATTTACAACTGCGACCGAGAATGTCATGAAGGCATGGCCGTATGTCACGGCGAAGAAGCTGAACGCGGATTACAGCATCGTATCAAAGTCGGGCGCGGGCATCATCTCGGGATATACCGCGACGGGTGAGCGCAACACTGACAATATCATCACCCGCTGCTATGATGTGATGGGCTGCACACAGTACACTCTTGACGGCAAGGTCGGCCCCGCGGATTTTGAATATGACTATTCCTTTGATCCCGATGTGATTGTTGTGCTTCTGGGCACCAACGACATCAGCTTCTGCCATCCCGTGGACGAGAACGGAACGCCCAGGCTTTCTGAAGCGGAGGAGAAAACCCGCAGGAAGGAATTCTATACCGAATACAAGCGCTTTATCCTTCACATAAGGGAGAAGAATCCACTTTCAAAGATCGTCTGCGCGCTCGGAGTCATGGGTGACGCCCTGAACGAGGAGGTCAACATGGCGGTCAGCGAGATCTGCGCCGAGGGCGATTCGAGGATCTTCATGCTCCCTCTGGAGCCTCAGGATCCCGAGGACGGCTACGGAACCGATTACCATCCTTCGCATATCACCCAGAAAAAGGTGGCGGATGCCGTGGCAAATTATATTTTAGGAAAGAGATAACAGGTTTTGAACATTTCAGGAAACAGGATTATAAAAAGGCTTCTGCATGCGGGAGCGGCTGCCGCGGCAGCGGTGATCATGGTGTGCGCGGCGGGAAGGATCAGTGCCAGCGCGGGCGAGATATTTACACGGTCAGAGACCAGAATGAGCTATCCCGCAACGAGGACGATCGCGCTTAAAACTCCGGTGATCGGCAGCAATATACGCTATTTTTCCTCGGACAGGAATGTGGCGCTTGTCGGAAAGGACGGCGAGATAATGACCGTCGGCCCCGGAACCTGCACGATCACAGCGATCGGAGAGGACGGGACCAGAGACGAGTGTAAGGTGACCGTTGACGAACCCGGAACAAAGCATAAGCAGATAGCGCTTACCTTTGACGACGGACCCGACTATTTCGGTGACGAGCTCCTTGAGTTTCTTGCGTCAAAGAATATCAAGGTAACGTTCTTCTACATCGGAAACCAGGTCGAGGCATACTCGGACAATGTATACAGGGCGTATAACGACGGACACGAGATCGGCAACCACAGCTGGTCGCATCCGGTCCTTTCGACCAAGACCAACGAGGCGATACTTGATCAGCTGAACAGGACATCCGAAGCCATCTTCAATATTACGGGCGCTTATCCGACCGTGTTCAGGCCTCCGTACGGCTCGAAGAACGACAGGCTTCTGGGAATATGCGGTTTCCCCTGCATCCTGTGGTCGGTCGACACGCTCGACTGGAAGTACAAGGATGCCGACTATGTTGAGAAGCAGATTTACAGCGGCGCGAGCGACGGAGCGGTGATCCTTGTCCACGAGATACACAGGACCACGATCCAGGCGGTTAAAAAGGTCGTAGACAGGCTGCTCGATCAGGGTTGGGAATTTGTGACCATCACGGAGCTGTTTGAGCGTGACGGAATCCCGATCGAGAACGGTAAGGTCTACGGACGTTATAAATATAAATAATCTAAGGTGGAGGAAAACAAATGAAGAAGGGAACCTTTAAGGGCGGTGTTCATCCCTATGAGGGCAAGGAACTTTCCATGAACAAGCCCACAGTCCAGCTTTTGCCCAAAGGGCTGCTGGTCTACCCGATGTCGCAGCATATCGGTGCTCCTGCCAAGCCTATAGTGGCTGTCGGAGACAGGGTCCTCATGGGGCAGACTATCGCTGAGGCCGGAGGCTTTGTTTCATCTCCGATCGCGGCGTCGGTGTCCGGAACTGTAAAGGAGATCAGACCTGCATTAACGGTTTCCGGTGCCATGGCAACCGCCATAGTCATCGAGAACGACAATAAATATGAGCCCGTCGAGGGACTCGGACAGAGCCGCGATTACACAAAGCTCTCCAAGCAGGAGATCCGCGATATCGTCAGGGATGCCGGAATCGTCGGAATGGGCGGCGCGGGCTTCCCGACCTTCATTAAGCTCACACCCAAGGATGACGATGCGATAACTCATATCATAGTGAACGGTTCGGAATGCGAGCCTTATCTGACAAGTGACTACCGCATGATGAAGGAAGAGGGCGAGAAGCTCGTCGACGGTCTCAGGATCATCCTTCAGCTGTTTGACAAGGCGGAGGGCGTTATCGCGATCGAGGACAACAAGCCCGAGGCGATCGCCAAGATGGAAAAGCTCGTTCAGAACGAGAAGCGCATCCGTGTCCAGGTCGTAAAGACCAAGTACCCCGAGGGCTCGGAGCGTCAGCTGATCTATGCGGTCACCGGCCGCAAGATCAATTCCTCGATGCTTCCCGCAGATGCCGGCTGCATCGTAAACAACGTTGATACAGTTATTTCAATACATATGGCCGTTGCGGAGTGTACTCCTCTTATCAGGCGTATCGTGACCGTGTCGGGCGACGCCGTGGTCAATCCGCAGAACTTCTGCGTCAAGACCGGTACTCTCTACAGCGAGGTGCTCGAGGCAGCAGGCGGCTTCACCGAGAAGCCCAAGAAGCTGATCTCAGGCGGAACGATGATGGGAATGAGCCTTTTCGACACCAATGTTCCCGTCACAAAAACCTCCTCAGCCCTTCTTGCGTTCAAGGAGGATCCGATGGATCTCGTTCCCGAGGGACCCTGCATCAGATGCGGAAGATGTGTCGATGCCTGCCCCGAAAACCTGATCCCGCAGATGCTCATGGCAGCGGCGGAGAAGTTCAATGACGCGAAGTTTGAGGCTGTCAGCGGAATGGAATGCATGGAATGCGGCTCATGTACATACGTATGTCCTGCCGGAAGAAAGCTGACACAGGCACTTAAACAGACAAGACGAAGCATTCTTGACAACCGCAAGAAGAAATAAGGGAGGAGGATTTAAACATTTATGAAAGAATTATATAACGTGTCCGCTTCCCCTCATGTCAGAAGCGGTGTCACAACAAGAAGCATCATGCGCGACGTGGCGATAGCTCTTATCCCCGCCAGCGCCATGGGCGTATACAGGTTCGGCTTCAAAGCCTTTCTCGTGCTGCTTTCCGCAGTTGTTTCCGCGATCCTTTCGGAATACCTGTGGACGAAGTTCGTGCTGAAGAAAAAGATCTGCTTTACCGAGTGCAGCGCGCTTGTAACCGGACTTCTTCTCGGAATGAACCTTCCCGCGTCGGTTCCGCTGTGGATGCCGGTCGTAGGCTCCGCCTTCGCTATCATCGTGGCTAAGGAATTCTTCGGCGGACTCGGACAGAACTTCATGAATCCCGCACTTGCCGGCAGATGCTTCCTAGTTATCTGCTTTGCGGGCAGGATGACGGATTTTGCCGTTGAGAAGAGCAGCAGGCTTTTCTACTACGGTGCTTCCGCGGTCGACGGACTTTCCTCCGCGACTCCGCTCGCTGTTATCAAGGACGGCGGGGCTTACAGCTTAAAGGATATGTTCCTCGGTTTTACCGGCGGTGTTATCGGCGAGACCAGCGCTCTGTGCATCCTGATCGGTGCAATATATCTTCTTGTCCGCAAGGTTATCAGTCTTCGCATCCCCGTTGCGTACATTGCGACTGTTGCTGTATTCATGCTGATATTCGGCGGACACGGCTGCGACATCAATTATGTGGCATGCCATCTCTGCGGCGGCGGACTCATGCTCGGAGCATGGTTCATGGCGACCGACTATGTTACAAGCCCTATCACGAAGGCCGGACAGGTGGTATTCGGAATCCTGCTCGGACTTCTTACCGGAGTTATCCGTGTATTCGGCAACTCCGCGGAAGGCGTTTCCTACGCGATCATCTTCTGCAACCTGCTGGTTCCCTTCATCGAGAGGTTTACGATGCCCAGGGCCTTCGGAGTTGTAAAGGTTAAGAAGCAGAAAGGAGGCGCGGCAAAATGAGTGAAGCAAAACAGAAGAATACTCTTGTGCATGACGCGCTGATCCTTTTCGCGATAACACTCGTTGCCGCGCTGGCGCTCGGCTTTGTATACGAGCTTACCAAGGATCCCATCAAGAAGGCTCAGGAGAAGGCCAAAATAGAAGCATTCCAGGCTATCTTCCCCGAAATGAGCAAGACCTCGGACTGGACCGGAAGCCTTGCGGAGGCGCAGGCACTTATCGATGCCGATTCCGAGCTTGCTGCCACAACGATTGAAGGCGTTCTGAACGCGCTTGATTCAAACGGCAATGTGATCGGCAAGATCTACACCCTCACGAATTCCAAGGGCTATGGC
>CAJOQS010000239.1 GCA_905236925.1 uncultured Lachnospiraceae bacterium
CCGCAGAGTCATCCCCGTTGTTTACGACGGAAGGCGTTACGCCCGAGTCGGTCGTGTTGTCTTCGATATCATCAAAAGGGTCTTCTTCCGGCGTAGGCGTAGGTGTAGCCTGAAATGCATTGCTGTCATATATCAGGTCGTCGCTGATCCGCGTTGCAGGAGCCTCGGACAGCGTAACAGCGACAGAAGCCTTAGGCTTGGAGGCTGTCAGCAGGCCCTCGTAGGTGGTATATCCGCTCAGAAGAACTTCGATATAGTGCTCACCGTAGGAAACGTCGACGGGTTCCTTGAAATCATACAGCACGCCGTCAATGTAAAGGCTCGCGAATACAGGATCGATCGTGAAGCTGACCTTGCAGTATTGCACGGGTTCGGGCGAGAAGGGAGCAAGGTCAAATACGGCATTTTTGTCACGGCTGATGTGAAGAACGCCCTCCCCGACGTACTTGGAGTGCTCGGCCTTTATTTTGTAATCACCCTCCGGAAGGGTGATCCTCATGTTTTCCGTGATAGGATACAGTGTATTGCCGACGGTCAGTGATCCTCCGATAAAAACGCTATCATTGGCCAGGGACAGATATCCGTGGCCGTTTGTGACCTTCAGAAGATATGCTATTCCGTCGATGCTGTACAGCGAGAGAACATCGCTTTTGTAAAGAGTATCAAGTCCGACGAAGTAGCCCTCATTCAGAATCAGCAGCGATTCGTCATAGCGGTAGATAGCCTCGCCGATGACCATTCTTGTAAGCTCGGTCTCGATCCTGAGATTACGTATTCCTTTATAGACATCGACACCGTCCATCCCTCGGATGCTTAACAGCCGGCCTTCCGCGGTGACGGAGGCCGTCACGAAATCGCCGGGGGTCAGAAGTGTAACGGTAATGGCCCTGTCATAAGCTGTCAGAACATTTGTGGCACCGGTGTAGATGAAGCTCTCGGGTTCGGTATTGCCGAGTCGGTACATCACGACCTCGCAGTTGTCGGTGTCAACCGAAGCGATTATAGCCCTGAAGCTCTCGGCGGCGGGTTCATCGGTGACCTGCGCAGGAGAAGGGGAAACGGTTGCCGAGGTGCCGGAATGCGTGGTCTTGTCGCTGTTGTCACTCAGGATATAAATGACTGAAATTGCGACCAGTACCAGAACTATTCCGATCACGACAAAAACCGGTATTCTGTAATCAGTATCTCGTTCGTTCAATGTCATTTCCTCATAATTGCAAGTATTAAAGCCCGGAAGCTTCTTTTGCGATGGGCAGAAGGCTCTCGCGTGTATTCAGTGCGGGATCGTCCAGAACCCTGTCAAGAAGCTCCGAAAGGATACGTCCGATGTCCTTGCCGGCAGGAATGCCAAGCTCCATAAGATCCCGTCCGTTCACAGCAAGCATGTCAATGCCGGTACAGTCTCCACGTTCAATTATCCCGTTGTAGAGTTCATACGCTGCGTTATAGTCGGAGTCGGGGTCTGCGGCCATTCTGTACATGAAAAACAGCTCCATCAGATCGCGGCCGGCGTTGTTGATAAGCCTTCTCATGCTCTGCTCTCCAATACCGAGCAGGGGAGCATCCGTGAGCCGTACCAGCGAACAGATGGTGTAAGTTCCGTTGTTGTCGAATTTCAGACGCCTGAGGGCCTCCTTCGGATCGCGGGAGCGGCGTACGGCCGCAAGCAGAAGCGCCCATCGCAGGCAGATATTGGCGGGAGACCTTCCTATCAGTGAGCAGACCCTAGGCAGCTCGCCTTTTTCTGCAATCTCGTTTATCTCGGGCATGATCACGCGGTCGATCCCGAGCTCGTGTAAGGTTATGAGCCTTTCGGGGTGATCCGAAAGAAGAAGCTTGTTTAGCTCAGCATGAACGCGTTCCGCACTGATATCTGCAAGCCTGGGGGCGAGCTTAGCCGCCGCAGCCATCGTTTCGCGCTCGATATCAAAGCCGAGCTGGGCGGAAAAACGAACTGCCCTTAAGATACGCAGAGCATCCTCACCGAAGCGGGCTTCGGCATTGCCGACACAGCGGATGACTCCTTTTTCGATATCGCCCGCACCGTCAAACATGTCAACGAGGCCGTCGTTTCCGTAAGCCATTGCGTTGATGGTGAAATCCCTGCGCTTCAGATCCTCCACCAGTGACCGGGTGAACGACACACTGTCGGGATGGCGTGAATCCGAATATTTTCCGTCGATTCTGTAGGTTGTAACTTCGTAGCTTTCACGGCCTAAAAGTACGGTAACCGTCCCGTGCTTGATGCCTGTATCAACTGTCCTGTTAAACAGCGCCTTGACTTCTTCGGGTAGGGCGGAGGTCGTTATGTCCCAGTCCTGCGGCTCACGGCCCAGGACGGAATCCCTCACGCAGCCGCCGACGGCGTATGCCTCGTAACCGGCGGTGTTCAGGCGGGTGATTATATTTCTGACATTATCGGGCAGCTCTATTATCATGAAATGATTTCTCTTTCTTCTTTGTTGAACATTCGTGTCAAACTCGCGGATTGCTTCGTGAGTTGCTCGCTATAAGATGGCTTCTTCGCAGACATCTAATATATTATAGCATACCATACCGGTGAAAAGTTTGTGAACTCTCATAAAATACTTTATTTTTTCCGCTGTTTGTGCTATAACTGTATCTCGTAGTGCCAAGGAAAGAAGCACTCATTCTGTGGCACTTCGCGCGGAGGACGATCTGTTCGTCCGCTCAAAAAATGATTCAGGAAAAACTGCCTGACCGGCAGTTGGCAGGAGAAAGGAAATTATGAAAAAAAGAATTTTGACAGCGGCTATCGCGCTGGTGATGAGTCTGAGCCTTGCTGCTTGCAGCAAATCAGCGACCAATGTTGTTACCGGCTATAAGAGCGGAGATGTTAAGCTCGGACAGTACAAGGGAGTTACATATACACCCGCTTCGACAGAGGTTACCGACGAGGAGATAGAAAGTGCTCTCAACCAGCTCGCTACAAGCAACGCGACCAATGAAGAAGTTACCGACAGGACCGATGTTCAGGACGGCGATATCGTTAACATAAACTACACCGGATATATGGACGGAGAGCCTTTTGAGGGCGGAAGTGCCGAGGGTTATGACCTTACGATCGGCTCAAGCACTTTTATCGATGGTTTCGAGAGCGGACTTATCGGACATGTTGTTGGAGAAGTCGTTGTTCTTGAACTGAATTTCCCCGATCCCTACGAGAGGAACACTGAGCTTTCGGGCAAGGCTGTTTCGTTCGATGTAACGATCAACAGCATCAAGGTCAAGGTTGTTCCCGAAATCACCGACGAGTTTGTTGCCGAGAAGACCGAATACACAACTGTTGCCGATTACAGACAGTATCTTGCACAGAAGCTGAAGGACGAGAAGGAAAGTGACGCTAAGAGCCAGAAGGAATATGATGTTCTTAAGAAGGTAATTGAGAACACAACATTTGTAAAGGATCTTACTTCCGAGATCGAAAAAGGCAAGGAAAGCCTGATCGCCAATGCAAATTCAATGTACCAGTCCTACTACAATGTTGATGCGCTGACCGTTTTCTCGGCGCTGTACGGAATGGACGAGGCAGCCTTCAACGAGTACATGCGCGGCCAGGCGGAGACCAACGTAAAGTTCGGATATATCGCCTCCGCTATCGCTGAAGAGGAAAAGGTAACCTGCACCGAGGCCGAGATCGAGGAGCTTGCCAAGACCATGATGGACAACTACGGCTACAACAGTATCGCAGAGCTCTACGCAGCCCTCAAGAACGTTTATGACAGCGAGGGAAAGGATGTTGTTGAAGCTCAGTGCAAGCTTAACAAGGCTGCCCAGATCATGTATGATTCTGCTGTATCCGAGTGAACCTGGCGAACAGGTCTCTCGCATTACGTGCGAAAGACCTACCGGGCGTATGTTTGGAAAAAAGCGTGACTAACCTATGAATAATAAAAAAGAACGGGACTTTTCGGAATCCCGTTCTTTTGTTTTTTTATCTGTAATATACAACTTCCGCGCTTCCGCCCGCTGCAGGTGCCGGGATCAGCTTTCCTTCGACCGCTGTTCCGTTCACATACAGGCCGGACTTTCCGCTTTCCTTCTTAACGCTGATATTGTAGGTGCATCCGCGGTAACGGCGGGTTACGCTGTAATCGCCGAGGTCATCGGGGACACAGGGATCGATGCTGAGTCCGTCCAGAGTGGGCTTGACACCGAGGATCGCCTGGGAGATATCAACGAATGCCCACGCAGCCGTTCCGGTCAGGAACGAGTTCTTGGCCTCGCCGTAGTGAACGGCGGCACGGCCTGCGATCATCTGCGAGTAAACATAAGGCTCGGTGCGGTGTATCTCGCTCACATCCTCAAGGAATGCGGGACAGCTTCTTCTGTAAATGTCAAACGCCATGTCGGCGTCACCGATCGTTGTTGCTGCAACGGATACCCAAGGATTGTTGTGTGTGAAGATAGCACCGTTCTCCTTGTATCCGGGAGGATAAGAGGATATCTCGCCGAGCTCGACATGATAGGTCGTGTAGCAGGGAGCGAGGATCTCAACGCCGTAGTCGTTGACGAGCCATTTCCTGACGGAATCAAGCGCCTTGCGGCCGTAGCCTTTCTCGGCACCGATGCCGGCCATGGTGCAGAAGCCCTGAGGCTCGATGAAAATCTTGCCTTCTTCGCATTCGTTTGATCCAACCTTGTGGCTGTACGCATCGTAGGCACGGAGGAACCATTCGCCGTCCCATCCGAATTCCTCGGTGGCCTTCTTGACCTTGCCGACTTCGTTCCTGATGGTGTCCGCTTCGTCGCGGCTTCCGTAGTGCTCGCACAGATCGGCGTATTCGAGGCCGTATTTAACGAACATGCCTGCAATGAATACAGACTCTGCAACGGGGCCTTCCGAAGGACCGAAGGTCTGGAAGCTTTCTCCGGGTTCCTCGGAGAAGCAGTTGAGGTTCAGGCAATCGTTCCAGTCGGCTCTGCCGATAAGAGGAAGTCCGTGAGGACCTTTGTTCTTGATAGTGAAATTGATGCTCCTGCGCAGATGCTCCATAAGGGGCTTCTCGCTGCCCTCAACATTGTTGAAGGGAGTGGGATGATCGAGGATCGTAGCATCACCTGTCTCGCGTATATATGCTGCGGTGCAGGCAACGAGCCAGAGAGGATCGTCGTTGAAGCCGCCGCCGATGTCAGCGTTTCCGCGTTTTGTAAGGGGCTGGTACTGATGATAGGTCGAACCGTTCTCAAACTGGATCGAAGCGATATCGATGATCCTTGCACGTGCGCGGTCGGGAACCAGATGCATGAAACCGAGAAGATCCTGACATGAATCCCTGAAGCCCATTCCACGGCCTGTACCGGTCTCCCAGTAGCTGGCTGAACGGCTCATGTTGAATGTTACCATGCACTGGTACTGATGCCAGATGTTGACCATGCGGTTGAGCTTGTCGTTGCCGCTGGTCAGATGATAAATTCCGAGAAGTTCGTTCCAGTATGCCGCAAGATCGGCGAAAGCCTTCTCGACCTTCTCGTCGGTGTTGTATTTTGCGATGAGCGAAAGAGCGGGACCTTTGTTGATAACGCCCTTCGATTCGAATTTCTTGTCGCGGGGAACCTCCACATAGCCGAGCTGGAAGATGAAACTCTTCTTCTGGCCGGGAGAAAGCGTGATCTTGATCTGATGGGAAGCGATCGGATACCATCCGCTGGCAACCGTATTGCCGGAAGAACTCTTCTCGACCTGAACGGGATTGTTCCACGAGCGTCTTGCACCAAGGAATACGTCACGGTCGGTATCGAAACCGTTTAAGTCAGAGTTTACCGTAAAGAAAGCATAGTGGTCACGGCGCTCCCTGAATTCCGTTTTGTGATAGATGGTGCTGCCGACGACTTCAAGCTCGCCGATCGAAAGATTGCGCTGGTAATTGTTCGCGTCGTCAACTGCGTTCCAGAGGCACCATTCGATGCAGCTGTAAATTGTAAGATCCCTTGTTTCGCTGCTCTTGTTCTCGATCTCGAGATGGTTCAGCTCGCAGGCATCGCCAAGCGGAACAAATGCGGTGAGCTTGGCCTCGATGTTCTTCTTTGAACCGATGAAAACAGTATAACCCATACCGTGGCGGCACTCGTAGGAATCGAGTTCGGTTTCGGCGGGAAGATACGAAGGGCTCCAGACAGTGTCGGAATCCTTGATGTAGTACATCCTGCCGCCGATGTCGTTCGGAACGTTGTTGTAGCGGAACCTGGTGATACGGCGAAGCTTTGCATCGCGGTAGAAATCGTAGCCGCCGCCGGTGTTCGAGATCAGACCGTAGTAGCCGTCATTGCCCAGATAGTTGATCCAGGGAAGAGGCGTAGCAGGGGTCGTGATAACGTATTCGCGGCGGGAGTCGTCGAAGTAACCGTACTTCATAATTGTAAACCCTCCTATAACTCCTTAATCGTTTTCGTAAATTTAGTATAGCGCGGGAGGATGCGAAAAGTCAAGGGGATTTTCTTGTCTGGAAATGCTTGCAATGACCTTACGTCGAGTCGTTTTATCTTGTAAGGAGAAGAGGCGTGTGATAAAATGATTTCGAATGTATTCCAATTCTGAAAAAGGAGGATCGGACGTTGCATTTATTCAGATGGCTGCGAAGAGGAAAGAAAAAAAGTCGTGGAATGTGTCCGGTCTGCGGAAAATACAGGTTTTTGGAAAGCCATGACATCTGTCCCGTATGCGGATGGGAGGAGGACAGGGTTCAGCTGCGCGATCCCGATTTTGCGGGAGGAGCGAATGAACTCAGTCTGAACGAAGCCCGTGCGGCATGGAAGGATCGGAAGGAACACCATGAAGAATAAAAAGAACTGGATGACGGTCGTGTCCCTGATGCTGATCATCATCGTTTATCTGATATCGCGGAAGGCTGCGAACCAGGCTCAGCAGCAGGATGGCAATACCGAAACCGGATATACGGTTACCGGCAGCGATACCGGGTATACGATTACAGACACAGAACCTGCGATCACCGACAGCATCCCGTATACGGAATACCGGTTCCGCAGCGACAAGCTTCTGACTCAGCATTATGAGAAGCACGGGATCGAGATGGGCTTCGACTCGAAGGAAGCATACGAGAAGGCGGCATCGGATGCGGTCAACAATCCAGAAGCACTTCATAAGATCGAGGCCGAGGACGGCGATGACGTTTACTATGTCGAGGCAACCAACGAATTTGTTGTTGTTTCGACCGACGGATATATAAGGACATATTTCAAACCGAGCGGCGGGAAGGCTTATTTTGACCGCCAGTAAGCTTTGTTTTTTTGATTAGGAGACTGAAATGTACGAATGCCCCAATTGCGGTTCCAATCTCAGGTTCAGCATCGAACGGCAGAAACTGTGGTGTGAAGCCTGCGGAACCGAGAAGTCACCTTACGAGGTAGTAAAGGACGGCGATGCCGAGGAACGAAAGGATTACGACGTTACGATCTTTACCTGCCCGCAGTGCGGCGGCGAGATCGTCAGCGAGGATACGGAAGCGGCAGCCTTCTGCAGCTTCTGCGGAGGATCGACGATCCTTGATTCCCGTATAAGAAAAGAGCGGAAGCCCGAATTCATCATTCCTTTCAGCAAAACAAAAAAGGACTGCGCGGCATCCTTCAAAAAACTGACAGGACGTGCCCTTTTTACGCCCGATGTTATAAAGGACACTTCAAACATCGAAAGCTTCCGCGGGATCTATATTCCTTACTGGAATTACGAGAGTGGCATAAAGGACCACGTGAGAGCCGATGTAAGGAAGACTTTTTCAAGATACAAGGGCGATTTTGAATACATCGATCATTATGATTTTGAGACGAATTTGGACGGCTCGTTTGACGGAGTGACCTATGATGCGTCGGGTTCGTTTTCCGACAAACTCAGTAACGCCATAGCACCCTTCGATACCACCAAGGCAATGCCTTTTACACCTTCTTTTCTCAGCGGTTTTTATGCCGACACGAGTGACGTGGAAGGGGCAGTATACGAAGACGATGTGAAGGAACTGGTTACCGAGCACTGTGTCGATACTCTTATGAAAGACCGTTCTCTGTTGTCATATACGGCAGAGCGTGATAAGATCGAAGCCTGTATACACCCGGAAATTAAAAAGAGCATTCTGACCATGATGCCTGTATGGTTCATGAGCATACGGCACAGGGAAGAAGGTCAGCCGGACAGAGTATCGTACATAGCTGTTAACGGACAGACGGGAGAAGCGGCGGGCGACCTTCCCATCGCCCTCGGAAAGTACCTGACAGCATCGGCAATCCTTGCCGTGGTACTTTTCGCAGCCATGTTCTTTACTGTTTCACTCGGAAGAGTATCGAGCCTTATAGTAAGCTGCGTACTGCTGGTGATTTCGGGTATTATCTATTTTATTCAGGAGAGCAGCATCAATAGTTGGGAATCGGGTGAGGATGACAAAGGTATGGTGGCTTCCGGTATGGTTGATAAAACCTCGGGTAAGGATTCCAAGACCGATAAAACTGCTGGGGAGCCAAAAGCA
>CAJOQS010000240.1 GCA_905236925.1 uncultured Lachnospiraceae bacterium
TGATGTGCTATGAAGCGATCATCTACCTCAGGGAAGGAAAGGGCAGGAAATACGGATTCGCTAAGCTATCGGAGATGATAGGCCAAAGGGCGGGCCGTTATTACAGAAAGGGCTTGTTCTGGCTTGGTGATATCGAGCATGAAAGATATGTGCTCGCGCTCCTGACGGTGCTGATAATGGTCCCGGTGCTTATAGCGGGGCACTCCTCGGCGAGAAGCTTACTCGTGACCGACACGGGTGATATCGAGAATGTCTCGGATACTGCGGACGGAAACCAGATAACGGCAATGAAGCGGGTGATAACGGAATATATGAGTCTTTATACAGGTGACGGAGCTGAGAAGATCGATCCGAATGCGATAACGGAAAAAGATGCTCTGGCTGCTATGCTCCTCGATGAGAAAGGGATCAGAAGCAAAAAGGTCGCGGAGGATACCGCGGCGGAGCTGATAAGACGATTAAATCAGTATTACGCGGAGTATTTCGGACTGCCGGATGCATTGATAGTCCTTATTGCAGCGATCCTTGCCTGGCTGTTCCCGGGGGTTGAAAGCTCGTTTAAAAAAGCTCTCGAGGACGGCAGAAGGCAGGACGAGGTGATGCAGTTCCAGAGCCTCATACATATGCAGAAGAAGGTTCCGGGCATCACACCGGTGGAGATCCTCGAGAGTATGGAAAGCTTCTCGGATATCTTCAGGAACAGTCTTCAGCAATGCATCAACAATTACAACGTAAATGACGAACTTGCGCTTACAGAACTCGCGGAGGCGGAAAGCTATACGGAATTCAGAAAGCTGACCGACTGCTTTCTTGCAATCGATGAAGCCGGGATCGAGAACGCCTTTGAAGAGGTAACCGCTCAGATCAGCAATTTCAAGGAGAACAGGGAGCTGGACAGAAACATTCTTCTGGACAATCATGTGCTCCTGGCATCGATGCTCGCGATACTTCCGGGGGGCATGGTCCTGTTCGGCTATCTTCTGATCCCGTTTATGGCAAGGGCTATGGTCATGTTCAATAATTATCAGGATTCGCTCCATCAGTATCTTCACGAATCGCGCTGATACAAACCATGGAAAGGGGAAGGATTCTTTTGAAGAGAAACAGTTTCGAGATCGCTCCGCAGGCCCTGTTTCTGGCAGCGGGAGTGATATTGTCGATAGCGCTGATATCGATCATGACACTGCAGTTTGAGCAGTCGAGGCAGATGACCGGAGAGGTTAACAGGAAAATGCTGGACATGACCGAAAGCATCAAGAACAGCGAAATAACCCAATATGACGGACTGCATATCAGCGGAGCGGAGGTGAGAAACTTTTACAAGCTTTATCTGACTTCGTCGGGGGCGCGGGGGTTTGATCAGATGATAATCGATAACGGGGCCGGGACCAGAGCCTACTTGAGTTCAGGGGATTTCGCGAAGCTGACGGACTCAAAGGGAGAAGGCTATGTTGCTCCGGCGGATATATATCTGTGCACGGTTGAACAAAACGCAAACGGAATCATAACAAATGTCAGATTTGAGAAAAAAGAAAAAACGGAAGGCTAGGGGAAAAGAATGAACAGACGGAATTCAATAGACATTTCGGTAAAAGGACTTATTTTGGCGGTGGTTGTTATCATAGCTCTTGTACTGAGCGCAATATCCCTGTACATGGTCTCAAGGTCTAAGAGCACGATAAATGACGGCAATACTCAGTATTCGGAGCTGATGAGTGATTATTCGGAGATCAACGCCACTATCTATGACGGTCTTTACGTTTCAGGCGACAAGGTCATTGATGTGATAAAGGACTGCGCCGAGAAGCTGGATCAGGGCGTTCAGGTCATGACGATCATGAAAAGCCAGACTGAGGCGGGAGCGGGCGGAAAAGCCGATGAATACAAGACCTCGGACGCTTACGTCGAGAAAAAGTTTAAAAAGAGCGATGCGGAATACATAAACCCATCGGGAACCTTTGTCGGGTCGGTAAATAAGAACGGAAACGGGATGGTGATCAGCATCCTGTTCAAACAGATAAACTGATGAGCGCTGATATAGGAAGAGCGGCGGCACTGTTCCTCGCTGTTGTATTGGTCGTGGTCACGCCGTTCTGTATAAGGGCGGGAAGAACCTCCGGCACCGAGAGCATGGCTCTTCAGCAGGCAGCCGATGAGTTTGCTGACAAGGTCGGCCTGATCGGAGCGGTCACGCTTGGGGATTATGAACGAATGCTTGCGGCAATAGCCCGTACCGGGGCTGTCTGCAGTGTCGAAATGCGAATCGGAAAAAAGATTGCTCGGCAGCAGGACCCTTCATTGAAGCGCTGTGCTGCCCATGTGCATACGGCAGACTGCTACATCGGACACAATCATGAGGTCTGCGGATGCAGGTACCATAATCACTCCTCAGCATGCTACTGTTCGGGAAAATACACCAGGATCTACAGAACCGACGTCTCGGAAACGACATGCTCAAAATGTAAAGGCAAGAAATGGATCACAGAAATGGTCATGTGCATGTACTGCAGGGATCCTTCAAATGTACGAAATCCGGCCTATTGTCCTATATGTGACGGCGAGGGCTGGTATCTTTCGCACGGTCCCTGTCCGGAATGTGAAGGAAACGGATCTATACAAGACTCCATTATATATTATTGCTGCGCCAAATGCGGAAGAGGCTCGACGACTTCACGCGGAAGGACCTGCGGGGCTTTGATCTGCGGATATGCAAGAGAAGGGTATGAGTGCGGCATTGAAAACAATGACACGAATCCCATATGCGGGATGATCATCGTCGATGCTTCATATGAGGAGAGGCAGACTCTTCCGTACGGTTCCTATCCGGAGGATATCAACAGAGCGGTGGAATTCACATATCTCGATGAAAGCAGGCAGATCTGCACTCTCGAGATAGAGGATACACATGGGGCCGATTTTTCGGCAGCAGGCACATATTCAGTCGACTTGTCATACACCGGTTACTTTTTCAATGCGCACAATCATGTTAAGAATATCTTTCCCGCCGAGATCACCATAGAAGCACCGAAGCCGGCTGTTGCAGCGATCAGGGCAGAGAGCGCGAAGGACATATACGAAAAAGGCGAAGCGGGACAGTTCAGAGCCTTTGCGGTATATTCCGATGCGGATTCAAGTGAGCGGGAGCTTGCCCCCGAAGACTTCTGGGATACCTTTGACAGCAGCATCGCGGGAGATCAGATCGTCTTCATAGGTTATGACAGATTTGTTGCGCAGCTTGAAGTAACTGTCATCGATCCGAACGGGAAAACAGATGATAACCCGGAGGATGAGGCCACCGGCGATGAAGACGGAGACGAAGGGAAAGACGATGACGATGATGAGGAGGAGGACGCTAAGACCGGTGATTACGGAGGAACCGATGATGATGACCCGGTACCCATTGGACCGGAAGACCCGCCGGTCCCGGGATATGAGGATATGCTGGGAGACGAGGAAGTGCTGGAACTGCTGTACAGCCTCGGGAGGATCGATCTGTCCCACGGAGATGCTTTCAGCGTCATAATAACGGTCGAAGAGCCGGGAGTGTCGGGCATTCTTTCGATACACGGACGCGGAAAGAACCGGAAGTACACTGCCGGAGCCATGATCTTCTGAACAGGGCAGCGTCCTAAGCGTCCCAAGAAAGGATCGGAAATGAGTGAAACGGTAAAAAACGGACTAATAACGGTTGTGGCAGGAGTGCTGTTCTGCGCGGCAGTCATGCTTCTGATGCATGAAGTCAGAATGGTCATGGAGGCCGGAAGAGCTTATGCGGTGCGCGATACAGTCATAAGCGAAGCGTCGAGGTGATGGAAGTCCTCTTTATGGTGAAAATGGCGGCCTGTGTCCTTACAGGCATATTGTCGGGCTGCGTTTCGGGGGTGATCGTTCACGAGCTCGGGCACCTGGCAGCAGGGCTTATCTCGGGTTATGAGTTTGTTTCGATCAGGTTCTTTAATCTGAAGGCTGTTGGGATAAATAAAAGACTGATCCTTAAGATATCAAAAGCGCCGACCCAGGGGCAATGCATAATGCGGCCACGGACAAGCAGAAGTGATCCCGCTTTTCTGATATCGGGCGGTCCGGCTGCCAATCTTATCTTCGGAGCGTGCCTGACGCTCGCGGCATGTTTTCTGTTAGCTGCAGGTGTGAAAGGACAGGTCATGAAGGAGGCTCTTCCGGGGTGCGTTACTGCCGGAGCCGGCGGGATAAATCTCGCTTTCGGGCTTATCAGCCTGATGCGATCTTACGCCTACTGTGACGGGAGTACGCTGAAAGAAGTCCTCAGGACTGAAAACGGAAAGGAGCTGTACAACTGCCTTATGAACATATATGCGGAACTGGAGGAGGGCAAAACAGTCGGAGAACTGGACGATTCGCTGTTTTATGCCGGTCTTCCGGAAAACGTGAGGCCGGATCCTCTCGGGAGTCTGGCAGAGGAAATCGCTTTTTTCAAGGAGAGAAGGAATGTCTGAACCGTTGGGACTGCTTGCCGATATTACTGCAGCGGTCATAATCATGTTCATTTTCCCGGTGCTTATGTTCATGGGATTTGGCGAAAAGGTTCATGATCTTTATCTGTCTGATATTGTAAGCGAGTTTAAGGAAGATA
Source organism: uncultured Lachnospiraceae bacterium (assembly GCA_905236925.1). Classification (GTDB taxonomy): domain Bacteria; phylum Bacillota; class Clostridia; order Lachnospirales; family Lachnospiraceae; genus RUG11977. Next base: position 4,613 of record CAJOQS010000240.1, read on the forward strand.
TATGTGAATCGGGATTTATCGATGAAGCTTCATATGGGGCATTCGTAAGGAAAAGCTGTCCCGACGGCAGAAAGAGACAGATAACGATCACGAATACATCAGTCAGATACGAGCCTGTGTATGAGAATGGGGTTTTTACGGGCCGAATAGCTGAATACGAGCAGGTTGAATCCGGGGAAGATATCATGGCTGCACTGGATCGAAACGGGTACTTTGATTGCCGGTACGGATCGATGATCCACATCACGGTATTTGACAACGATATCGGGCTGGTGACTGCGGAAGGAACCGTGAGAGGAAAACAGAAGAGATGAGGATCTATCATTTTACGATCTTCTTTGCGATCTTTGCGGTAATGATGCTGTCATGTGCGGGATCTGTCATTGAAGAGCGCATGAGGAGCAGGGAAGATATACGGTTCCTCGATAATTCGCTTGATGAGGCTTCGCAGAACGCGGCGAAGACACTTGCCGGGGCAAGGGACGGTGATATATGCAGCGTCCGTGATCTTGCCGTGGAGGCCTTCTACGAATCACTTACTGCGTCACTTGGACAAACGGCTGCAACACCGGCGGTCAACAGGATCAGGCTATTTGTTCCTGTAATCCTGATTTCGGACGGGGAATGCTTTTATGTATGCTACGATGACCTGAGAACCGGAGAAGGCGGGGCATGCGGCTTTGTGAGGTGCTGGAGCGAAAAGATCGATGCCTCTGCGCAGGATCTTTCCGGATGCCTTGAGCACTACTGCAATCTGCATAACGAGATTGCAAAAAGAGCCGGTCTGACGTATGAATTTAATATTCCGGACGAGGATGGCGGAGTGTTTGTCAGAGGCGGCGGTACAGGCTTCTATGTTCTGTTTCAGGGATATCCGGTCGATCTTTCGGAAAGAACGGTGTACAACAGATTTTCCTTTGCGGGAACGGGTCTGATCGGGACCGAGCAGTTTTTTATCAACCTGAGCGGAGAGGGATTTGCATCGCCTATGTATTTTCATGAGGAAGGATGTAGGCACCGTTCGGAAGAGAGCATCATGTTTGAAACGCGAAAAGAATGCGCGCTGAACGGAGCCTTTGAATGCCCCGAATGTATGGGAAGACACTGAGAGTATAAGAAAAGGAGAGGTCGTATGATCAAAAGGATTATTGCGGTGCTGCTGATAATGGTGAACATTATGACGGTGGGCGTGAAAAAGGAAGGAAGTAAGCGAGTCACAGTATCCGGATTCATCAATATGATAGAGGAGCAGGCAGGAAAGTTGAGTTCGGTTCCGAAGATAAAGGCAAAAAAGAAGCTTATACTCGAGGATGCTGCGGTGTTGCTGGTCGCTGCGGGCGAGCAGCTGTACGGACTTGAAGTTGATGAAGAAACCGTCGATTACATCATCCGAGAGCGCATGGCAGGTCCGGGCAAAGTATCGAAGAACAGGAAAGCATACGTTGCAAAGGCGTATGCGCTGGGGCTGATCGCGGGGGATTCCGCGGGAAGGTACAGTACTGCAAGAAGCTTCAGGGGTAAGAAAAAGATATATGAAAAAGAAGCCCGGGAGATGATAGCCAGGCTTATTGATCCCGGGAAGCGTTACGGTCTCTCGCCCGATGATAAGCTTCTGCGGATCGACAAGAACAGCTTTCCCCCGGTGGCAGAGCTATATCCGTATATTCTGGAGGATTTTCCGAACGAATACTATGAGTCCATGTGCCATTTTATGGTGCAGCAGGTCAAGGTCTTTGAGGCGAGGGAGTCTGAACTCTGGGATCTTAGGGGCTGCACGGATTACTGCGGTGTGATGACATGGGATACGGTTTTTTCGAAGCTGACATATGAGGACAGACTGGCATCGATACGGAAGTACAGTGCCGCTGACAGGCTGGGCTCGTACAGCGCCTATCTGACACCGGCGGAATATGACAGAGGGGCGGCTGACAGAAACAGACTTGACGGATACATGGGTATGCCGCTGACGCCTGAAAAAAAGAGAAAGATGTGCGATGCCGCCGAAGAATATGTGCTGCATGCGCTGAATGTCGATTACCGAAGTATAGCGCTTGATACCGAATGGCAGGATTATATGCTTAAAAACGGTATAGAGCAGGGCAGCATTGAAAGATATATTCAAAAATGCGTTAACGATGAGCTGATACTTGAATGCGACGCGGCGGCTTCTGATGTTTCTGCAGTCTATTATGACAGGATTCCTTCTGTTTTCTCGCGCTGCGAAGGCGTTGTGCGCGTCTATGCACATTACAGGATAGCGAGTGACAACGGAAGCGATTTTCCTCATGACGAGCTTACCGTCAACAGCGGATCGGGCGTTCAGAGCCTCAGAAATACAAGGATAAGTGATGACGGGTTCAAATATATCGTGGATCCGTGTTTTGACTGGCAGGACGGCTATTTTGACATAGGGGTGAGAAATGATCTCACCGTCGGAGCCGCAATTTTCGATGTGATGATGTACAAGGCACCTTTTATTGAGGCCTTCGGTTATCCCTGTGAAGCGCAGAGCTATTACAGCGGAATGCTGACAGTCGACGGCGTACTGGAATATAAGCGCCGCAACTGTACGAAGGAAGAGTATCTGGAGGAAAGGGGGTATCTGTACTGCAGATAGAGCTGAAGAAAAAAATATATTATACGTTAAGCCTGACGATCCTATTTATGCTGATGGCAACGGTACGTCTGGTCTTTGCTGCCGATACGCCCGGTATAGATGACGATGCGGTGATCACAGTCGAGCAGGCAGGCTCTCTGGCGCCTTCGCAGGGATCCTACGGCTGGGACTCACGAGGGGCTGTATTTGATTATACCTCAAATAATTCAGCGGTTCAGGGGAGTCTGGGCCCGATACTGTTCTGCGACAGGGCCGGCAACCGGAGACCGTTCTTGTGGAGTGAATGGGGGAACAGATTCCCGGAATGGTGGGGACGGATGCTCGCAGACCGCATACGTGATGAAGCGACCGATGACATGATACCCTATATTAAGGATGCTTTTTCGAGTTATGTATCCTTTGATTGCAGGTGGATAATCGCGATAGGATCGAAGAGTACCTCTGCGGGAGGCAGCCTTTATAAAACCCTCAGAACGGACAATACACTGAGGGTTTTCTCAAGGACGGATCTTGATTGCGACAGTCCGTCCGAGAGGCTGTTTGAGGCAGATGAAATGGAGGACTCACTCGCATCGATCCTCCCCGGACAGAAGTGGGGGAGCATGACGCTTGAAACCTTTGCGGAGAGGAATCCCTATAGATACGATGTTCGCGTAATGCCCTTTGATGTTACGATCATAGCCACAAACTGCAGGGAATGCGCGGAAAAAGGGATCATTACCGGAAGCGGGGAGTGTACTCATGTTGAAGAGGGCAGCTTTTTTAATGTTCAGATACCGATAGTTTATGACGGAAGATCATATTCGGGAGTTAAAAGTTTCGTGTGGGAGGGGCAGACGGTTACATATGCCGAGCCTGAGTATGAGGGCTATGTCAGAGATCCGTCCGGAGATGATTTTACCGGCTTTAAGGGAAAAAGATCGGGAAACAGTCTGACACCGTCGGATTCCTCGGTCATTTTTCTTTCATACAGGGAAAACGGGCCTGCTCATAAGGATCTTGATCTTGAGATACGGTATATTACCCTGAAGGAAGGAA
>CAJOQS010000241.1 GCA_905236925.1 uncultured Lachnospiraceae bacterium
CAAGGTTGCGGGAACCAACAGGGACAAATACAGGGATCTGAAGCTCAACAGGTATATCCCCGACATTGAGGAGAGGCTGATGGGCTGGGTTGACAGGTTATACGCATTGGCGGGCGAAGCAACACGCTTCGTAGACACCGACGATCCGGAGAAGGTCGCGGCGTTCGCTTATCTGCTCATTGCGGCCAAGCAGCTCAAGACTCTGGCGGAGGAGCCGAACGAGCTTGTATACAGAGTTGACGAGCTTGCAACGAGCACCAATTCGATAAATACACAGATAGCCAATTTTGTTGACATCATCCGTAAGAACAATACATCCATAGACAGGATATATGTTTTCCAGGGAGAGAAGGTTCCGAGCTCGAAGGCTGGATTCTTTGAAGGGATCAGGTTGTCGGTCGGACGCTTCTTCAACTCCTTCTTCGGACAGAGCTATTCGGCGAGCAATGCCGATCCCTCGCATATTCAGGTGTGGGTGAACCGTCCCAGACAGTATGTCGAGATCATGCAGAAGATGATCGACGACCAGTTCACTTCACAGACCGGGATAGAGGTTGACCTTGCGATCATGACGGACGCGCAGAAGCTGATCCTTTCAAACGCTTCCGATGACACTCCCGATATCGCGACCGGAATAAACTATTCAATACCCTTTGAGATGGCGATCAGAGGCGCTCTGGTCGATCTCACGAAATTCGAAGATTACAGAGAGATATTCGGAAGATACAGCGACGGTATGCTGGTGCCTTCGGTAATCGGAGAGGGACTGTACTCGCTTCCCGAGACGATGAATTTCTATTCGCTGTTCTACAGGACGGATATCCTCGGAAAGCTCGGGCTTGAGGCGCCTGACACCATCGATGAGCTGGTTGCGATGCTTCCGGATCTTCAGATGAGGGGACTTAATGTTTACTACCCCACGGCGGTCATGCTCACAATGAGAAATTTCCACGGCGTTACGCCGCTGATATTCCAGAACGACGGAACCCTGTACGGCAGGACGGCACAGGATCTTATGATAGATTCCGAGGCGACGATAACGGGATTTACGGAGCTTACGGATCTGTTCACACTTTATGATCTTCCGGTTGATGTTCCGAACTTTTACCAGCATTTCAGAAACGGCGACCTCCCGGTAGGAATTGCCGATTTCAACTCCTACAACCTGATCAAGAACGCGGCACCGGAGATCGAGAACTCCTGGGCGATAGCACCGGTTCCCGGTGTTGTCGATGAGAAGCCAGGCGAGATCAAGCGCTTCATGTCGGGCGGCGCGGAATCAACCGTAATGTTTGCCTCAGACGATGAGAGAGAGCAGAAGGCCTGGGAATTCATGAAATGGTGGTCGAGCGCGGATGTTCAGGCCGAGTTCGGACAGATGGTACAGATCATGTACGGTGACGAATACATCTGGCCCACCGCGAATCTCGAAGCATTTGCGAGACTGCCTTATCCCACCTCGGATAAGGAGATCATCATGGAGCAGGCGCAGTACATTCTTGAGGCTCCCAGACTTCTCGGCAGCTACATGCTGGAGCGCGAGCTTTCGAACGCGTTCAACGATGTGGTCGTAAACGGCGAGACGGTGCGCTCGAGGATCGACGAAGCGGTGAAGACCGTCAACCGCGAAACGGATAGGAAGCTTGAGGAATTCGGATACATTGACAGTGCCGGAAACATTCTGAAGGAATATGAGGTTCCTTCCGTTGAGAAGGTCAGAAAGATACTTGGCAAAGATAATTAAAGGTGAGAAAAATGCGAGAAAGCAGGAAGCGTAAGAAACCGGGAAGAAACCAGAAGAGCGGATATCTCTTCGTGCTTCCCTACGCCCTATTGTTCGTGATATTTATCCTGACGCCTGTAGTCATAGCGATCGGTTTGTCGTTCACGAGCTTCAACTCGATCGAAAGACCCAGGTTTGTTGGACTTCTGAACTACATCAACCTGATCACGACGGACGACACGTTCATGAAGTTCGTCCTTCCCAACACCGTAAAATATGCTCTTATCGTCGGTGTCGGCGGCTACATCCTTTCCTTCCTGCTTGCATGGGGACTTGCAAACCTTACTAAGGGACCCAGAACGGTATTCGCCCTGATCCTTTATTCACCCAGCATGACGACGGGAGTTGCGATGGCCGTGCTCTGGAAGATCATGTTCACGGGTGATCAGACAGGTTATTTCAACAGCTGGCTGATGAGCATCGGCGCGATAAACGAGCCGGTTCAGTGGCTGGTAAACACAAAGTTCCTGCTTCCGATCGTTATCATCATCGGATTGTGGAGCAGCATGGGAGTAGGCTTCCTCTCGATTCTTGCAGGTCTTCTAAATGTTGACGAAGCCCTGTATGAGGCTGCTGCGATAGACGGAGTCAGGAACCGCTTCCAGGAAATGATCTATGTAACTATTCCGAGCATGAAGCCCCAGATGCTGTTCGCGGCTGTAATGCAGATCGTCGGAGCGTTCCAGAACGGCATGATATCGACTCTGCTTGCCGGAAATCCCACGCCCGGGTACGCGGCGCAGCTGATAGTAAACCATATTGAGGACTACGGCTTTATCAGATACGAGATGGGATATGCGGCGACTGTTTCGGTTGTCCTTCTGCTGATAGTGCAGATATTCTCGTCACTTTCAGGAAAACTGTTCGGCGAAAAAGACTGATCGCATAAATAGGAGTTTGGGTTATGGCAGCTTACAAGGGACATAAGATGAATCCGAAGAGCTTCGAGAAGGGGCAGATAAAGATATATCTGCTGATCCTTCCCATGGTTCTTCTTACGGGATTACCGATCGTATTCATATTCTTCCATGCGTTCAAGCCGATGGAGGAACTGTTCGCTTTCCCTCCGAAGTTTATTACGACTCACCCCACGCTTGATAATTTCAGAAGTCTTGCGAAGGCGTCGAGGTCGGCGAGCATACCTCTGAGCAAGTATGTATTCAACAGCATCCTGATCACCGGAGCGGTCGTTTTCGGCTCACTGCTGTTCTCCACAATGGCGGCATACGCACTGTCAAAGCTCCGCTTCAAGGGGCGTAAGACCATGATGCAGATAAACCAGATAGCCCTGATGTTCGTATCCTGTGCGGTAATGATCCCCAGATATCTGGTCATCAATAAGCTCGGACTTATCGATACCTTCTGGGCCGAGATCCTTCCGCTCGTGGCCCTGCCCGTCGGACTGTTCCTTATCAAGCAGTTCGTGGATCAGGTTCCCGATTCGCTGATCGAGGCGGCATACATGGACGGAGCTAAGGAATGGACCATATACAGGAAGGTCATCCTTCCGCTGATCAAGCCTGCGATCGCGACTGCGGCCATCCTTGTTTTCCAGCAGGTATGGACGAACCTCGAGACCTCGAATTACTACATTAACAACGAATCCTTAAAGAGCCTTGTATTCTATATGAATACACTCGCGGGCGCCACCTCGAATACGGTTGCGGGACAGGGAGTCGCGGCTGCCGCGTCGCTGATCATGTTCGTTCCGAACCTTGTTCTGTTCTGTATCCTTCAGAAAAACGTTATGAACACCATGGCATATTCCGGAATCAAGTAAGAGCCTAATTCTAAGAGGAAGCTATCAATGAAGAAGAAACTATTCGGATCTAGAACCGTTGCGGCGGTGATACTTCTGACCCTGTGCGCGGTCCTGCTTTTACAGCCCGTGGGGACTGAGGCCGATACGCCCTACAAGACCTACACGGTAGACGGCTACGGTTCCACGATCAAGACTCAGACGGCTTATCTGCCCTACTCGACGATAACAAAGATCGGCGAGGAAAACCTGAAGCAGCCCACCGATTTTGCTTTGCTTGACGACGGTTTTATCTACATTCTTGATACAGGCAATAAAAGAGTGGTCGTTTCCACGATGGACGCCCAGCTCGTTACGACCTTCGGAGAGGGCATCTTAAAGTCTCCGAGGGGAATATACGTAACGAAGGATCACACCTGCTACATAGCCGACCGCGATGCGAAGTCGATCTTTGTCTTCGATGCTGACGGACAGCTCATCAACACCTATACAAAACCGGATTCGGCCATGTACGGAGAATCCATGGAGTTCCTCCCGCTCAAGATAGTTGTGAATTCCTTCGGAACCATGTATGTGGTGTGTGAATCCAACACGAACGGTATCGTTGAGATAAGCCCCGTCGACGGCGGAACCTTCCTCGGCTATTTCGGAACGAACAGCACAAAGGCTTCTCTCTGGACCATCATCTGGAGGGCACTTCTTTCCGATGCTGCCCGCGCCAAGATGATAAGCAACGCACCCGCGACACCCGATAACCTCGCGATCGACGAGAAGGGCATCATCTATACGGTTACGCGCGGTGAGAAGGCAGAATCATTAAAGAGACTCAACATAGCCGGCGTGAACATGATAGAGCCGAAGACCTTTGAGGATCTTCCCGCGGCGGTTACTGCCGGAAACCACGACAACGCTTTTGTTGTATCGCAGAACGGCTATATTTATGAGTACAACAACGACGGCGACCTTCTGTTCGTATTCGGAGGCGCGGACGACGGAGAGCAGAGAATAGGCCTTTCCACTAAGGTCGAGGCGATCCAGGTCGGCGCGGATGATAAGATATATGTCCTTGATTCCGATAAGGCACAGATTCAGATCTACGAGTCGACGGAGTTCACGGACTATCTCCATGACGCCCTTTACCTTTTCTCGAAGGGACGCTACATGGAGTCGAAGGAGCCTCTTTCAAAAGTCCTTGAGATGAACAGCCTGTTTGATTACGCGAACATGGCAATGGCCAAGGCGCTCTATAAAGAGAGTGACTACGAGGGGGCGCTTAAATACGCCAGACTGGCCAAGGATCTTGATACCTATTCCGATTCCTACTGGGAGATCAGAGCCGCCTGGCTCAAGCAGCATCTGACCGCGGCAGTCCTGATCATCGCAGGGATTATCCTCCTGTGGCAGATTCTGAAGCTTCTCGACAGGAAGCGCGGGATCCTCGCAGGTCCCCGCAGATTCTTCTCCGGGATCAGAGAAAGGCGCCTTATAAAGCAGGTCGGCTACATGTTCTATTACATGAGACACCCGATCGAAGGCAATTACGGGATCAAGCATTATAACAGTGTGTCGGTGGCAAGCGCTAACGTCCTGCTTGCGGTGATGATGCTGTTCTATGTGATAAACAAGTACTTCTGCGGTTTCCTGATCAAGACCGTGAGAGAGGGCAGCTACGATATCGCATCGGATATCGGACTTATCCTTATAGTTGTGCTGCTCGTTGTAGGATGCAATTACCTTATGTGCACCATCAATGACGGTGAAGGCAAGCTTAAGGAGATATACTGTTCGTTCATTTACAGCTTTGCTCCTTATATCTGCTTTATGCCTTTCCTGTTCCTGATGTCGCATGTGATCACGGACAATGAGAAGTTCTTTGTGGATTTCGGCAGGTTCTTCATGTTCTCCTGGATTGCGGTGCTCGTTTTCATCGCCATAAGGGAGATCAATGACTACAGCATAAAGGAAACCTTTAAGATCATATTCCTTACGATGTTTACGATCCTTATCGTCTGCCTGCTGGCTTTCATCATTTATGTGCTGTGGTCGCAGGTTATCGATTTCGTACAGCAGATACCCAGAGAGGTGGTGTATAAGATTGAATCGTAAAGCATTCAGGGCCGTGAGCCTTATCGTGCTCATGTGCCTGTTCACACCCCTGCTTGCGGGTCTCTTCGAAAAGCCCGTGACTGCGAGAGCGGAGGAGTTTAACGGTCACGTAAAGGCCTCCGCAAACAGCAGATATACACTGTATGTCAACGAGGATACACTGTCTCTCATCATAACCGACAAGGTCACCGGCGCATACATGGAGTCTTACACCAGCTATGATGACGGTCTTGCGAACAAGACCTGGTGGGGCGCGATGAACTCGGCCGTTGTGCTCACTCTGATAAGCGGAAGTGACGACACCAAACAGGCCAACACCTTTAACGACAATGTGACCAAGAAGGTTAAATATACCGAGACCGGATTTACCGCGGATATCTTCTGGACCACGTTCAAGGTCGGTCTTTCACTGGAAGTAAGTCTTAACGAAGAGGGACTCACGGTCAGGGTGCCGGACGAATCCATCAAGGAGACCGGAGATAAGTACAGGATCGGAACCATTGCCCTTTATCCCTACATGGGAACGTCGTATCTTGACGAAAAGGAAGGCTACATCCTTGTTCCGGACGGAAACGGAGCACTGATCTACCTCGACAATAAGGAAGGCCGCTACAGCGCCGGTTATTCGGCAATGATATATGGCTCGGACATAGGCTTCGACGAGCTGAAGG
>CAJOQS010000242.1 GCA_905236925.1 uncultured Lachnospiraceae bacterium
AAGGAATTGGGAGATAATGCACTATGAGTTTCATTGAGAAAAAGAAGAGAAGATGGGGAGACCGCCGCGACGGTGTGTGGGTACGCGACATACCCGGCATGAATGTGATAATGGCCGGCCTTTATCCCAACAGGACGGACTGCGAGGTCTGCCTGAGGGACGAGCTTGATATCACCGATCTTCTGAAATATATCGATAATAAGAATGCTTCGGGGCAGAAGCACAAGACCAAGCTGTTCCACTGCATCGTAGCGATGATGGTGCGCATCGTCAACGAGAGGAGGGCGCTTAACCGTTTTGTCCGCACACAGCGTATCTATGAGCGTGACGAGATACTCGTTTCATTTATCGCGAAGAGGCAGTTCAGTGACAAGGCCGAGGAGGCACTTGTGACCTATAAGGCCAGGGCCACCGACAATATCGACGATGTCTCACGTTTTATCCTCGGAGAGGTCAAGGAGGTCCGCGACCAGACCGACGAGTCGACAGGCAAGGCAAAAAAGGGAAAGAAGAAGGATCTGACCGACACGATCAATTCGATCGCGCGTCTTCCGAGACCGCTCCTCATGTGTGTAACCGGCTTTGTACGCTGGCTTGACCGCTGGGGCAAGGTCCCGAAGAGCCTCACGCACGGAGATCCCTCATACTCGACGATCCTGCTCTCGAATCTGGGCAGTATCAAGTGTCCCGCTGTTTATCATCATCTCAACAATTACGGCACCAACTCTATCATGATGACAATAGGCACCATGACAAAGAAGACCGTTGTGCGTGATGACGGAACATCGGAGCAGCGTGATTTTGTGGATATTGCGGTCACTGCTGACGAAAGGATCGCTGACGGCTTCTATTTCGCAAAGTCGATCAAGATCCTCCACTTCCTCTGTGCTCATCCCGAGATCCTTGATAAAACGTTTGATGAGGACGTGGAGCTGAAATTTGAATAGGGTTTATTAAATAAATAATAGGGAGAAGTAAACAGATATGAACGAAGCAAACACTGTTCCGGTGGTTTATCCGGAGGGCAGGATGGTGGACGAGGTGGAACGCATCGCCGGCCGGTTTCCGAACAATACTGCCTATGAGTTTATGGGAAGGAGGCGTACATACAGCGGTTTCGTAAAGGATGTTGACAGGTGCGCACGGGCGCTTTCCGCTATAGGCGTCAGGGAAGGCGAGGTTGTGTGCATTTCCATGCCTAATGTACCGCAGGCGATCACATTTATATACGCCGTCAACAAGATCGGCGCAGTTGCGAACATGATCCATCCGCTTTCCTCGGAGGGCGAGATGCTTTCATTCATAAACAGGGTTGAGGCCAAAACACTGCTCCTGATGGATCAGTTCTACGGCTCAATTAAGAATATCCGCGGCAATACCGGACTTCAGAACGTTATCGTCGCCTCAATAAAAGAAGCACTTCCCGCATATAAGAAGCTTCCGTACAGCCTTACGATGGGACGCAAGATTAAGAAGATCGATCCCTCGGAAAAGATCATCCGTTGGAACGATTTCCTGAAAAAGGCGGACGGAGTGGATGAACTGCCCAAAACATCGGACAGGACCGACAAAGAGGCACTGATCCTTCATTCGGGCGGAACTACCGGAAAGATCAAGGGTGTATGCCTTTCAAACCGCAGCGTCAATGCGTGCGCTGCGCAGATGAAGGCAGCCAATCCGATGATCAACGACACGGACAAGATGCTGACCGTTATGCCTATATTCCACGGCAACGGGCTTGTTATCGGCGTTCATACAATGCTGATCACGGGAGCGAAATGTGTTCTCATACCGCGCTTCACACCCGAGACCTACGCAAGGGATCTCCTGAGGTACCGCTGCAATTATATGTCCGGTGTACCGACGCTTTTTGAAAGAATGATGGAAGTCGAATGCATGAAGAAGGCTGATCTGTCATTTTTAAAGGGCGTGTTCTCGGGAGCGGACTCGCTTTCGGTCGAACTTGAAAGAAGGATAGACAAGTTCCTCGAGGAGCACAATTCACCTGTCCGTGTACGTCAGGGATACGGAATGACCGAGGGCGTTGTTGCAAGCTCATTAAATCCGATGACCGGGATCAGGGAAGGATCAATCGGTCTTCCTCTTCCCGACACCAAAATGAAGATAGTCAGGCCCGGAACCGATGAGGAGCTTCCCGTCGGTGAGGTCGGCGAGATCGTATTCAGTTCGATAACGAACATGATGTGCTACTACAAGGACGAAGAGGAAACGGCCAACACCATGCGTCTCCACAGCGACGGTAACTACTGGATTCATTCCGGTGACCTTGGCACAATGGACGAGGACGGCTTCTTCTACTTCAAGGGCAGGATCAAGCGCATGATCATCACGAACGGCTATAACGTATTCCCGATGGAGCTCGAGAATATCATCGAGGGCTGTTCGCTGGTTGATCGCTGCTGCGTTCTCGGAGTACCCGACAAGGAGCGTATCGAGAAGGTCAAGGCCTTTATCGTTCTGAACAAGGACGTGGCTCCTTCGGACGAAACCAGGGCCAAGATAAAGGAGTTCTGTAAGACCAAGATAGCCCGCTACGCGATGCCCCGCGAGATCGAGTTCATCGACGCTCTTCCCAAGACAAAGGTCGGCAAGGTGGATTTCAACAAGCTGCTTGAAGGCAGTAAAAAAGAATAAAGAATATGCTGTTAAGAAAGGGGACTGCCGATCGTTCGACAGTCCCCTGTTTTTTTCAGAGCATGGAATCAAGAGTTTCGAGCACAAACAAGGTCGCGGCTTCCCGCACCTCGTTCCGGCTCATGCCCTCATAGTGTTTTGTGAAGGTAGTCACTTTTCCGTCAACCCGGAAGCCGAAGCATACGGTGCCCATCGGTATCTCGACGGTGCTGCCGTCTGGAAGGGTCTGAACGGCTCCGCCCGAAGGTCCGGCATATCCGGTCGTGGAAGCGGCAACATCAACGCCGGCGGTTTCGGCTATTCCGGCGGCCATTTCCGCCGCGACCTCCTCGCTCACCACATTGTAATCCCTGATCGTTTCGGCCTTGACGCGGGCATATTTTATCTTGGCCTCGTTCGAATAGGTCACAACGGATTCACCAATGACCTTCGAAGCATCGGCAACATTGATTATCCGCGCCGGAAGAAGTCCGCCCGTGCAGGACTCCGCGAAAGCGATCATGCTGCCGCGCTTTATGAGCTTTGACACTACACTGTATTCGGGGGCATTATTATCTGACATCGTGTTTCTCCTCTCTCCTGTACGGATATTATACCCTGATCGCGCTTTTTTTCAAATATGTCTGTCGGTCCGGTGACTCATTGCGCGAATCCGCCCGATAGTGTATCATCATTTCAGGAGTGAGGGCAATCTATGAGAACAATTATCGGAAAAACATTTCGCAAAAGAGCGGCAGCCGCAGTAACGGCTGTCTGCATCGCATTGACCGCAAGCTCCTGCGGACTGATCCCCAAAGAGGAAGAAGAACACAAACTGAATATAGTTACCGAGGATGTCAGCAGCCGCTACAAGCTCGCGATGGCAGAGATACGCGATGTGGAGCTGACAAGCAATATCGTCTGCACTTATTCCCAGCTGAACGAGAAAGAGCTGTGCTTTCAGGTCACGGGTTACCGCGTCAACGGCATTTATGTTCAGGAGGGTGATGAAGTAAAGGCCGGAGACCGGCTCGCTTCTCTCGATATTAGTGCGGTGCTCGCGCAGATCGAAGCCTGCAGCGAAACGATAACCGGGAATGAACTCCTGATCAGGCAGAACGAAGAGATGATAGCTTTCTACGCCGCAAGGATAGCTTCTCCCGACTACAATCTGATGGACAAGGAAGAGTACACTCTTAAGGCCGGCGAGTGCGAGGAGATCATAAACGAGTGCAGAAGCAGCATTGAACGTGCAAAAGAGATCATTGAGGAGGATAAGCTGCTCGTGGACAGATCCGTCCTTTATGCCCCGGCGGACGGTACTGTCAGCTTTATAAAGAAGGACCTTTCGGGGATGTACCCCGACGAGGATACAGTGGTTATGAAGCTGGTGGATTCGTCGGAATGCGCTTTTGTTGCGGTGAATCAGGAAGCCGCCGGATATATGAAGACGGGCGACCGCGTCGGGATCACGAGAGCGGGGGGCGGCAGCTGGAGCGCAGCACTCACTTTTACGGATCCGGAGAGCGGGAGGATGATCTTCGAACTGGACGAACCGGATTATTCCATTAACATAGGGACACGCGCGAATGTTACTCTGGTTCTCGAGTCTGCTGAACAGGTCCTCGCGGTGCCAAGGATATGCCTGCATGAGACCGAGGGAAGATACTATGTATACAGGCTTACGGAAGACGGTGTAAGAGAGCCGGTCGATGTTGAGGTCGGACTGATCGGAAACAACTATGCGGAGATCACGGGAGGTATAGAGCTTTATACCTCGGTAATAGCGCGCTGAAGCAGAGGTGCAGAATGAAGATTAACCTTAAAAAGGCAGTTGCCCTGATGGCTGCGGTGATGGTCCTTGCGTTGACCGCATGCGCGTCCGGAGATAAGGGACGTCCCGAGCTCCTTGAGCCGGCGGGTGCAAGGCCGGAATCGGCGATGGTCGAACGAAGGGACTTAAGCGACCTTACGCTGTATTCGGGACAGCTTGTACCGGACATGACCGAGCTGTCGTTTGATGTGGACGGCTACATCTCCGGGATATTCGTAAACGCGGGGGATGTTATATCGGAAGGCGATGTGCTGGCAGCGATTACCGGAAAAGACTACAGGACGGTTCTTGCCCTTGAAGATGAAATAGCGGAGCTGAGGACCACAACACAGGAAGAGCTTAAGGAGCTTGAGGCGGAGCTTGAGCTTGAACGCCTTGCGGGAAGGGATACCTCGGAGTCCGAACTGAAGCTGAAGCACCGGAGGGAAACTGCCCGACTTGAAATAGAATTGAAGGAAAAACGCCTTGAGGAACTGAAGGAGAATGATCCGGGCTACAGATATATTACCGCACCCTGCGACTGCACCGTGACGGCCGCTGCCGGGATCGGCGAGGGAACCTATGTTGCGGCGGGAACGCCTCTTGTGGCGCTGGACTGCGGAGGAGGACTCACGCTGACCTGTGACTATATCTCAGAGAGCGAGATAGCTTCGGCATATTCCTGCTATGCGCTGATAAACGGAGCGGAATACGAGCTCGGCTATATTGCGTATTCCAAGGAAGAACTGAGGGATATGGCGGCAAGGGAGATTACTCCCGTTTCAAGATTTACGGTCCTTAAAAGAAGGGACGGCTCGGGAGAAACCCGGGAAGAGAACGAATACGGAGCGGGGGATTACGCGGCCGTGATCCTGATCTCGGACATGCACAGCAATGTCCTTGTTGTGCCCAGAAATGCGGTATATTCCGATACTTCCGGCAAATTTGTATACGAGATCGTGGATAACGCGCGGGTAAAGAGGAATGTAGTCACAGGAATATCCGATTCGGCATATGTTGAAATAACGGAAGGACTCGGGGAAGGAGCGGTGGTATATGTTAAGAACTGACAGATCATTGCGCCCCGCGGCACTTCTGATGAGCGTTCTGGTGCTGCTGTTTGCCGTAGCTCCGCTGAGGACGGAAGGCTCGGGCTTCAGGCCGGATAACGAGGAACTGTATTTCTCAGCGCTTACTGACGAGATCCGTGAGGAAGTTAAAACCGGCACTGTCTATATTGGGGACTTCGTTCAGGTCAGCACGTGCAGGGGCGATATAATCTACGATAACGAGACTTACTGCGTGAACCGTCTCGAGGG
>CAJOQS010000243.1 GCA_905236925.1 uncultured Lachnospiraceae bacterium
ATTGCGTCTCCCTCTTTGTTTTTACAGTAAAACCTTATACTTTCTTTATTGATTGTTTATTGAATTGCATTCTGATGTCTGCTAAACTCACATAAAAAACGAAGGAGCTTTTGTCCATGCTCAGTTTAAAGGATATAGTAAAGATATATGAGATCGGAGACGAGAAGGTTGAGGCCTTAAAGGGCATCAGCCTTGATTTCAGGTCCAACGAATTTGTTTCGATACTCGGTCCCTCGGGATGCGGAAAAACCACTTTGCTCAATATCATCGGCGGTCTCGATAAATATACGAGCGGCGATCTTGTGATCAAGGGCGTTTCCACGAACATGTATAAGGACCGCAACTGGGATTCCTACAGAAATCACAGTATCGGCTTTGTTTTCCAGAGCTATAATCTGATCCCCCACCAGACTGTTCTTTCCAATGTTGAACTTGCTCTTACCCTGAGCGGAGTTTCAAGGAAGGAGAGAAGGCAGCGCGCGATCGAGGCTCTTGAGAAGGTCGGTCTTCGTGATCAGATCAGGAAAAAGCCTAATCAGCTTTCCGGCGGACAGATGCAGCGTGTTGCGATAGCAAGAGCGCTTGTTAACGACCCCGAGATCCTTCTGGCCGACGAACCCACCGGAGCGCTTGATACCGCAACCTCCGCACAGATCATGGATATTCTTTCCCAGATCGCCGAGGACAGGCTGGTAGTTATGGTAACACATAACCCCGAGCTGGCTCAAATCTATTCGACCAGAATAATCAAGCTGCTTGACGGACAGATCGTTTCAGATACGATGCCTGTATCTGAGGAGGAGCTTAGAGCGGAGCTTGAGGAATATGAGAAGGAAAGGCCTGTCGATAAGAAGGGACGCAAAAAGGCACTTCCTCCCAAGACCTCGATGAGCCTGATGACCGCATTGTCACTGAGTTTGAATAACCTCATGACGAAAAAGGCCAGAACTTTCCTTACCGCCTTTGCCGGAAGTATCGGCATCATCGGTATTGCGCTGATTCTTTCGCTTTCAAACGGTGTTCAACAGTATATAGACAAGGTTCAGGAGGATACCCTCTCGAGTTACCCGATAACGCTTGAGCATTCAACGGTCGATATGACCTCGTTCATGAGCTCTATGATGAAGAAGCAGGGCGAGGTTTCCGAGCATGAAGACGGCAGGATATATACCAATCAGGTCATGACGGGCTTCATGGAAGTCATGGTCAACGAGGTATCTACCAATAATCTCCAGGATTTCAAGCATTATATCGAGGCAAATAAAGAAAAGTTCGAAGCCCTTACGACCGATATCAGTTACGGTTATTCGACCCAGATGAACATCTATAGCGCCGAGGTCGGAGAAAAGGGTGTGGTTCAGGTCAATCCCGGCAAAGTGTTCGAATCGATGGGGATGCAGAACGGCGGTTTTGCGAGGATGAGCTTCGTTAATACCGAGGTCTGGCAGCGTCTCATTGACAATGAGGATCTTCTTGAGCAGCAATACACGGTTGCCTACGGAAGAATGCCGCAGAACTATGACGAGGTTGTCCTTATAATCGGCGGCAACAATGAAGTTACCGACTATACGCTTTATTCCCTGGGTGTTCTGGACAGTAAGGAGCTCGGCGAGATCTTTTCGGGAATGATCAGAGGCGAAGAGGTTGAATGGCCCGAGCCTCAGTCATATTCCTATGAAGAGATCTGCGGTCTTGAATTCAAGCTTCTTCTTAACACCGATTATTACGAGAAAAAGGACGATACATGGGTAGACAGGTCGAATGATGAGGTCTATATGACCGGAAAGATTAATGATGCCGAAACGATCAGGATCGTTGGTATATTAAAATCCGATTCCGAAGCCGCAAAGAACGGCATGGCAGGCACCATCGGATACAGAGACGATCTGATGCGCCATCTGATCGAAAGGGTCAATGAATCCGAGATAGTACGCGAACAGCTTGCCGATCCCGATACGGATGTATTTACCGGAATAAGCTTCGAACAGGATGATGAAGAAACGGTTGTGACCTGGGATATGATCAATGCCTATATAGCTTCTCTTCCCGAAGAGGAGCAGGCGCAGACAAATGCCTCCATCGCTCAGATGCGTGAATACGGCATGAGTGATGACAGAATACTTGCCGCGTTCGCAACAGTGTTTGAAAAGGCATCTACCGACGCAACATATGACGGCAATCTCAGAAAGCTTGGAGTTTCTGATCTGGACGATCCATCGACGATCAACCTGTTCCCCAGGGATTTCCGTTCAAAGGATGAGCTTGCAGAGCTTATAGATGAGTATAACAGCGCAAGAGACGAAGATGAGCAGATAACATATACCGATTATGTCGGTCTTATCATGTCATCTGTAACGACAATAATTAATGCGATAAGCTACATCCTCATAGCGTTTGTTGCAATATCACTGGTCGTTTCCTCGATAATGATCGGAATTATCACATATATTTCCGTTCTCGAGAGAACGAAGGAGATCGGTATACTCCGCGCTATCGGTGCTTCGAAGAAGGATATCTCCCGCGTATTCAACGCCGAGACTCTTATTGTCGGTTTTACAGCCGGTGTTCTCGGTATTGTGATATCGTTCATGCTGCTGATACCGATCAATTCGATCATATACCGTATCACGGATATCAGCGGTCTTGCTGTTCTTCCTTATGCGGGAGCTCTGATACTCATACTTATCAGCATGCTGCTTACATTTATCGCAGGTCTGTTCCCTTCGAGGATTGCCGCGAAGAAGGATCCTGTTGAAGCTCTGAGGACCGAGTAAGTCTTGAAATCGCTGTCCCGTTTGATTATAATAATATGTTAGGGTATCAAGCGAAGGTCAGGAGCAGTTTAGCAGATGTATTCCGAAGAAGACGAAAACTACAGAAGATATCAGGCCGAACTACGACGCAGGTTCAGACGCAACATCCGTATCAGACGTGCCATTGCACTTCTTGTTCTGATATTGATGGCTGCGGCTGCCTGCTTTATTCTGTTTCTGCTGGGGAAAGGAATAGTATCGCTTGTCAGGCGTGACGGAAGGAGCTCCGGAGGATATGTCGACGAGGCTCAGACACCTTTTCTTGACGTTGTTGACAACAGG
>CAJOQS010000244.1 GCA_905236925.1 uncultured Lachnospiraceae bacterium
ATCTCTATCCTGTCGGCAGAGGAGACCGCGGAATATTCCACAACGATAAGCAGCTCCACGCCGTTATCCGCAAAAAGAACTCCCGTCCTCTCGGTCCTGCTTTCGACACTTTCATCCATCCAGTTGATACCGCTTGTGATCGCGTAAACCTTTACCAGCGATTCGGAAGCTTGATCCGCAATACCCCTCATCCGGGCTGTCATAGCCATATATGACCGGATCGGATCGTCCTCCCGGGCATTGTCACCGCTTCCGTCGTCAGGACCGGCAGTCGGGGCAGGTGATGCCGTAGGTTCGATACCGGTCGGTTCAGGATCGGGTTCACCCGTAGGCTCGTCCGGCAGCGTAACCGGGAGGGTCACCGGCGTTTCGGTCGGTGTAGGTGACGGCGTGGGCGTCGGCGTAGGCGTTCCCGTATCTGTAGGCGCCAGTGTAACCTCGTTCCTGTTTACGGGTACTTTTTCTGTCGGCGTGGGCGTCGGTGTCGGTGTTATTCCGAGCAGCCTGTTGACAGGGCCTTCCGATGCGGTAAAAACAAGCCGCGCAGTAAATCCGAAGATCACTGCCGCAAGCAGGGCCGTCCCGGCCACCAGCAGAACCTTCTTCAGCCTTTTTCTTCCCTTGGGCTTTATCTTCTGTTCCACATAATTGAACCCGTTTCCGTTTTCATTGTTTTCCATAGCTTTGCTTCCCCTTAAAGAATGCTCCCTCAGACTTCACTGAGCGCGAGTGAAAAAGTAAACTCGGTCCCCACACCTTCTGTACTGATAACGCTGATATTCTCATCGTGCGCCGTGATGATCTCCTTCACTATAGATAGACCCAGTCCGGTACCTTTCTTGTCTTTTCCGCGGGATGTATCCGCCTTGTAAAAGCGTTCCCATATTCTCTTTAAGCTGTCTTTCGGTATACCGGCTCCGTGATCCTTCACGCGGATCAGGAGCTTGTTTCCCTTCTCTTCCGTTTCGATCTCAATTCTGGAACCGGAATTCGAGAACTTGATCGCATTGTCCGTAAGATTGTAAAGAACCTGCTGAATACGCCCCATATCCGCATCGACGTAGGTCTCGGGTGCGGCGAAAGCCAGCTCGATTATGATCTTTTTATTCTTGCATATTCCTTCAAAGGCCGCGGCAACGTTCCTTATGACCTGATTGATCTCAAAGCTTGAAATATCAAGCATCAGGCCGTTGTTGTCAATCCTCGTCAGATCGAGCAGATTCGAGGTAAGCTTGGTCAGGCGGTCGGCCTCGAACAATATGATGTCCAGATATTTTCCCTGCATTTCAGGAGGTATCGTACCGTCCTTGATTGCCTCCGCGTAGCCCTTGATCGAAGTGAGCGGAGATCTGAAATCGTGGGATATATTGGCTATGAACTTCTTCTGATAGTCGTCAACGCTCCTGACCTCTCCGACCATGTATTTGATCGAATCCGCCAGATTGCGGATCTCGTCGTGTCCCTTGATATTCAGCGGATAGTCGTAGTTGCCTTTTGCATATTCTATTGCCGCCGTTCTGATCTTTCTGGTCGGATAGACCGCGATCATATATATCGAGGCAAATGCGATCAGGAGAACTGCCGCGATCAGCAGAAGTCCGATATTTATCACATTCATGTACAAAACAGAGTCGTCCTTGATCCTGCTCTCGGGGATCAGAACACTCACATAGCCCTTAACAGTAAAATCATATATCACGGGCTCGGTAAAACAGATCATGGGATCCGGAAGTACGCCCGGTATGACCACACCCCGGTTGAAGGTCTTCTCATATATCATTCCGGCATATTCCCTGACATTTGTCATGGCCTTGCTCTCGGTATCGGCAAGTACGAGTCCCTTGCTGTTGATGACCCATATCCGGGCATGGATCATCTCGTCAGCGAGTTCAAGCTGCCTGATGATATCATTTATATCGACATACGAGTAGCTGTAATAGTATCCGCTGTACTCATCCGCGATCATTCTTGTATACCCGGAATAATCGGTCCTTATCTTCTTGTACACCGCCTGCTCGATCTTTTTGTTTCCGTAGAGATTAACAAAAAGAAAAACCGCAAGAATGGTTAGAAGATAGCATATCGCAACCTTTAAAGGAAGTTTCACTTTAATCCCCCGTTAAGCAATCTGCCCTCAGTGCGTCTCGAACCTGTAGCCTCTGCCCCATACCGTCCCGATCGCCCAGCTCTCATGATCGTGGATCTTTTCCCTCAGACGTTTGATATGAACGTCCACGGTCCTTGAATCACCGGCATAATCGTAATCCCATATGAGCTCAAGAAGCTTGTCTCTCGAGAAGACCTGATTGGGGTGTGACGCCAGGAAATAAAGCAGCTCCAGCTCCTTCGGCGGCATATCCACAACAGCTCCCATATATGTGACGCGGTAATTCGTCAGACTGATCTCCAGATCCGGGTACTTGACGAAGTCCTTTTCCGCGGGCTGCTGCTCCTCTTCTGCCGCAGCGGGCTGAACCTTACGCCTTAATACCGCCTTGACGCGCGCCACAAGCTCCTTTGAATCAAAGGGCTTGACCATATAGTCATCCGCTCCGAGCTCCAGCCCGAGGACCTTATCAAATGTCTCGCCCTTTGCCGAAAGCATGATCACCGGGCAGTCACCCGCCTTGCGGATGCGCCTTAAGACCTCATAGCCGTCGATCCCGGGAAGCATGACATCGAGCAGCACCAGATCAGGCCGGTATTCCCCGAACTTTTCTACTGCTGTCTCCCCATCCGGAGCGATCTCTGTGTCGAAGCATTCTTTTAAAAGATACAGCGAGATCAGCTCCGCAATATTCGCGTCGTCATCGACGATCAGTATTTTCTGCTTGTCAGACATTCCTACTCCATTCCGTGAAAACTACTCCTTGAAGGTTACTATCGTCACTCCTCTGTCTCCCTCGCCGAATTCCCCGAGGCGGAAGGATTTGACATATTTAAGATTCTTAAGATGCCTGTGCACGGCATCCCTTAAAGCACCAGTACCCCTGCCGTGTATGACAGACACCTGGGGAAGATGTGCCAGATACGCGTCGTCAAGATATTTGTCAAGGACGGGCAGAGCTTCATCGACCCTCATTCCGACAAGATTGCATTCAAGACCAACCGACATTGACTTGGATACCGCTATCTTCCCGGCTCCGGTATTCTTCGGTGCAGCTGCCTCGGGCTCAGCCTCGGCATATTCAAGATCCTTTATATTGACCTGCGTTCTCATGGCACCCAGCTGTACAAAGAGGTCGCCCTTGGGATTCGGAACCGTGCAGACCTTTCCTTTCAGGTTCATGGTCCTCACAAATACCGTGTCACCCACCTTAACTTCTTCGATGCTGCGGCTGTCATCCCTGTTCTTTTTGGGCTTTGCAGGTTTGATCGCGAGCTTCTCATCCGCGGAACCCAGCTTTTCCCTGAGTCCGGCTCTTTCGGCTTCAAGCTCCTTTACGGACATTCCCGCGGCTCCGAGCTTATTCACCTTTCTAATCGTCTCGTCTGTGTAATCCTTGGCCTTCTGCAGGATCTCACGTGCCTCTTCGTTAGCGCGCCTCAGCACCTTTTCCTTGGCCGCATCCAGACGCTCGTTCTTTGCCTCAAGCTTATCTCTGAGAACCTGCGCCTCTACCATTGCCTTCGACGCTGCTTCATTCTTTTCTTCAAGCTCGATCCTTGCCTTGTCAAGCTCGCTTATTATATCCTCAAAGCTTCTGTCCCTCGTTCCGATGAAGCTGTTGGCCATATCTATGATCTCATCATCGAGACCGAGCTTCTTGGAGATCGCAAAAGCGTTGGATTTGCCCGGCATTCCGATCAGCAGCCTGTAGGTGGGACTGAGAGTCTCAACATTGAATTCACAGCATGCATTGCATACATCGGGTGTTGAAAGCGCAAACAGCTTCAGCTCCGCATAATGCGTGGTTGCCATAACATGCACGTTTTTGTTGTGGAGATATGTCAGGATGGCCATTGCCAGTGCCGCTCCCTCCGTGGGATCGGTTCCCGCACCGAGCTCATCGAAAAGTACCAGCGAATGCTCATCGGCCTGTTTCAGGATAGAAACGGTATTAGTCATGTGAGACGAAAAAGTCGAAAGACTCTGCTCAATACTCTGCTCGTCGCCGATATCTGCATAGACTTCGTTGAACACGCTGAGCTGTGAACCGTCAAATGCGGGGATATGCAGTCCCGACTGTCCGAGCATGACAAAAAGACCGACAGTCTTTAAAGACACGGTCTTTCCGCCGGTGTTGGGTCCCGTTATCACAAGAAGCGTGAAGTCATCCCCCTCGTTGGCTGCGCCGGGGTTCTTTCCCAGCCTGATATCGATCGGTACGACCCTGGAAGGGTTGATGAGAGGATGACGTCCTTTTTTGATGTTGATGTATCCGTGCTCGTTAAATACCGGCTCGCTCGCCTTCATGTCCTTGGCCAGCATGGCTCTGGCGAAAATAAAATCAAATTCCGCCAGTGTATTGATGTTGTACCAGAGGTTCCTCGTCTCGGGGAAGAGCATTCCGCTCAGCTCCTCCAGAACTTTTTCGATCTCTTCCTTTTCTTTGATCGCAAGCTCTCTGAGCTCATTGTTGAGCTTGACTACCGCCATGGGCTCAATAAACGTCGTCGAACCGCTTGAGCTCTGGTCATGGATCATTCCGGCGAACTGGTTCTTGTACTCCGATTTTACCGGAAGGCAGTACCTTCCGTCGCGCATCGTGATCAGATTATCCTGAAGCACGATCTGTGTATCCTTTGAATTAACGATCTGGTTCAGCTGGTCACGGATCTTGTCATTCGTTGACTTGATCTGACGTCTGACGGACCTGAGTCCGGGACTGGCATCATCCGCGATCTCGTCCTCCGAGATTATGCAGCGCAGTATCTCGTTGCTGATGTTGGAAAGAGGCTCGAGCATGTTGAATCTTTCAGTAAGTGAATCGGGCTCTGCCTCATCATCCGTACGGCCATAGCTTTTTACGTGAAGAGTCGCGGTAAGTACGGAACTGATATGGAGCAGTTCTCCGGCTCCGAGGCACGAACTGACCTCAAGTCTTTTAACGGAGGCTCTGATGTCATGGATCCCCGAAAAGCTCAGTGAACCCTTTTTGTAGACGCGCGCAAGCGCATCGGCCGTTTCGCGCTGAAGTTCACGGATCTTTTCATTGTCTGTGAGAGGTCTGAGAGCCCGGCATTTTTCCTTGCCGAGTTCAGAGCCCGCCAGCTCCGCAAGACGGTCGATTATCTTAAAATATTCAAGTGTTTTTAATGCTTTTTCGTTCATTTTATTTCCATTGAAGCCTGTGAAGCTGTCCTTCACAGTTCATCCCCTCAAAACCGGTCTGCCTGAGTGCTTCATATAAGACGATCGCAACGGAATTGCCAAGGTTGAGAGACCTGATGTCTCCGATCATCGGTATCCTGATGCACATCTCCTGATTATCGAGCAGTATTTCTTCAGGTATACCGGCGCTCTCCTTGCCGAACATGATATAATCGTCTTCGCGAAACTCGGCGGAAGTATATACCTTCTGCGCCTTGGTAGTCGCAAAATGGATCCTCGCTCCGGGATTCTTTTCCAGAAAATCCGCATAATTCTCGTAGATCCTGTAATTTAGTCGGGGCCAGTAATCCAGTCCCGCACGTTTAAGCTGCTTCTCATCCAGAGAGAACCCCAGCGGCTTTATCAGATGGAGCATCGATCCCGATGCCACGCAGGTTCTCCCGATATTCCCCGTATTGGCAGGGATCTCCGGTTCCAATAACACAATATTCATAGTTAAAATCTAAAAACATGCCGCTTTTCGCGGCATGCCCTTTTCTCTCATCATTCGTCCTTGATGGCAATGTTTATCGCAAAGAAATACTCCCCGTTATAGTAGAACGGGATGCAGATATTTGCCGCGAAATTGTTCGCAAAGGAAACATTACCCTTACAGATCGTGGGCGGTGTAATGTCTATGCAGACGCCGTTCTGCGAGAAAATGGTCGCGGTATTTCCCATGATCATATTGCAGAGCTCACAGATAGCGCTCTGCGCGATATCGGTAAGCTCGGCAAGCTCCATCATGCACATCTGCGAAGCGATCTTGAGCGCAGTAGGATGAGGGAAATCAAGGATCGCCTGACCCTTCATCTCGCCCGTGATACCCATAAGGATAAGAACCTCTTCGCTTGTAAAGGACGCTTCCTTCAGTGCGGGCTTTCCGATCGTAACGTTCAGCTGGCATGCCTGCTCTATGACCGTTACCGCCGCCTTAAGGATCGGATTGATATAATTTACGTTGATTGATGCTGCCATACTCTGTCCACCTCTATTACTATTTCTTTCGGATCGATATAAAAGCTCAGCTCCTGTGAGCCGTAACGAACTTTTCGATCCTTTCCATGGCTACCTTCAGCTTATCGATCGAATAAGCGTAGGAAATGCGCAGGAACCCTTCTCCGCAGTCACCGAACGCGGTTCCCGGCACAACAGCCACTTTTTCTTCCATGAGAAGCTTTGTCGCAAATTCATCGGATGTCATTCCCAGACTTCTGATGCAGGGGAAAACGTAGAACGCTCCTCTGGCTTCAAAGCAGGGAAGCCCGATCCTTCGGAATTCATGGAGAAGATATCGTCTGCGCTTGTCATAGGCATCGCACATCATCTCCACATCGCCGTCACCGTTCTTGAGGGCTTCGATCGCTGCGTACTGGCTCGTTGTCGGTGCGCACATGATCGCAAACTGGTGCAGTTTGGTCATCTGGCTCAGAATGATCTCGGGTCCGCACGCGTAACCGAGACGCCAACCCGTCATCGCATAAGCCTTTGAAAAGCCGTTTATGACTATCGTGCGTTCCCTCATACCGGGCAGACCGGCTATGGAGGAGTGCTTCTCTCCGTAGGTAAGCTCCGCATAAATCTCGTCGGATACAACAAACAGATCCTTCTCCCTCACAACCTCCGCGATCGGTTCGAGTTCTTCGCGGCTCATGACCGCTCCTGTGGGATTGTTGGGAAAAGGAAGAACAAGGATCTTCGTTTTTTCCGTGCAGGCATTTCTTATCTGCTCCGCAGTGATACGGAAATCATCCTTCTCCTGAAGCTCTATGATCACAGGCTTTCCGCCCGCCATCCTTATACAGGGATCATATGAAACATAGCTTGGCTGGGGAAGCAGAACCTCATCACCCGGATTCAGCATTACGCGCATCGCAAGGTCGATCGCTTCGCTTCCGCCTATCGTTACCAGAACTTCCTTGTCCCACTTGTATTCGAGCCCGAAGCGTCTGAGAAGATAATTGCTTATCTCCATACGGAGCTCCTTCAGGCCGGCGTTGGACGTGTAATGACCTCGTCCCTTCTCAAGGGAATATATCCCTTCCTCCCTGATGTGCCACGGAGTGTCAAAATCAGGTTCTCCGACGCCCAGAGAAACAGCGTCCTTCATTTCGATGACAATATCGAAGAACTTACGTATCCCGGAGGGCCTGATATCTTGTATTGTGCTGTTGAGCGGTACTCTCACGGTGATACCATCATCCTTTCATCTGTCTCTTCCTGCTCCATTGTAATGCCGTGTTCTTTATATTTCTTAAGGACAAAGTGCGTTGCGGTGCTGAGGATCGCCTCCATAGGGGCAAGTTTGCCCGAAACAAAGCTCGCGACTTCACGCATGCTCTTGCCTTTTATGATGACGGTAAGATCAAATCCGCCCGACATCAGATACACTGTTTCAACCTCGGAAAACTTATATATCCTTTCCGCGATCTTATCGAAGCCCTGTCCGCGCTGAGGTGTGACCTTGACCTCTATGAGTGCGGTGA
This sequence comes from uncultured Lachnospiraceae bacterium, assembly GCA_905236925.1. Taxonomy (GTDB): domain Bacteria; phylum Bacillota; class Clostridia; order Lachnospirales; family Lachnospiraceae; genus RUG11977. The sequence goes on from CAJOQS010000244.1 coordinate 7,801, forward strand.
TCTTCTCGTTCGAAACCTTGTCCCAGTTGATCAAGGTGGGGTATCCGCAGATGATCTTGTCCGCCTCCATCTCGGCGATGGCTGCGGCTATCTCCTCCTGAGGGCGCCCGAGCATTATTGCGAGTTCAGGCAGCTCCAGCTTTGAATTACGCTCAATTGTCTTTAATATCTGTTCCTTCAGTTCCATGACTCTTTGCTCTCCCTCTGTTATTCTACTTTCCTGTCAGATATGTGATGACACCGTGGTTGATAAGCCCGCGCGTATTGTCATTGGTTGTGTATCCGATGACCGCAGCCGGATATCCAAGCTCCCTGAGCCTGTCCACCGCAGCGGTTCCGTTCTCACAGCACGCGATTATGCAGCCGAGACTGTTCATCAGATAGGGATTCCTGTCGCTGATCTCCGCTATTTCAATAACAAACTGGCTGACCGGAATATCCTCCAGCCGGACACGCAGACCGCATGAGAGTGTTTCTCCAAGTGCCCACAGACTTCTGCAGATCCCCTGCTTCCCGACGATAAAGGTGTCGCATCCCAGCCTTGTGAGCTCCTGCAGACAGTTTTCGTCGGCAAACTCAGCCCTGAGGGAGGAAATACCTCCGGTAAGGTAACGGGTGCTGTACTTCTCCTTAAGACCTTCCTGCTGCTCTTCCACCAGTTCAAGAGTACCTGCTTCGGCCACTCTTCCGATAAGTAAGATGTCCATTCCCGCTGCCGCTCCGTCGTGCTTGAAGTTTACTTGAAATAGTTTATACTATGTACAGGAAACGGTTCTCACACCAGCGACGCAACAAGCGCGGCAATCATTGCAACTACGAGAACCGAAACGATCACGATCGTGATCACCCTTCTGGTTTTTCCGCTAAATAAGTTCATTGTTTACTCCTTGCTGAAAGGTTTTTATCATGCCTAAAATACTGATCCTGGTTCTTATATTTTCCGCCTGGCTCGCATACGAGATCAAAAAAAATACCCGTCAGGCCAGTGAAGACTCCAAACGCTTCTGGGAACGCGAGAGCGAAGCCCTCCTTACCCCCAGAAAGAGCATCGATGATGTCAGATTCATCAGTATACCGGAGGATATAATCCCCCGTGACGATCTTCGTAACGAAAATGAGGGAAATTCACAGGACCTTGTGACTCCCATCATACAATCCGTCGAATATGACGAGGATGAGGAAGAAAACGAATCCGAGGCCACCGCACGCGAACGTGTCTCCTCCATAAGCGCAGAGCTGCGAGGGCTCTCCAAAAAGAAGATCGCGGACCTGTCGGAATACACAAACACCGACTTACGTATAAAATACGGATCTCCGAATTTTACGAAGCTATCGACCGCAGACTCCAATTATATCAGACTTGTTCAGGTGCTTCCCATTCTCATCAGCTCACTTATGGTTCTCTCCCGAACGGAAGAAGCCCGGAAACTCCTTGATTTCTGCGACGAAAACGACATTTCCACCGCTCGTATCAAAGCACTCCGCTCCGAACTCGGAAAAGAAGTCTGAACTTCTTTCCATCGTATCATCCGGAGGGCTTTTTGTCAATTTTTCCGCGCTTTTTCACGGCGCCCTCCGGCTGCCGCATATGCACATATTCCGTTCAGAAAACACTCGCCGCATTTCGGATGTCCCGATATGCACAGCTGCCTCCCGTGAGTGATGAGCTGCTGGTTCAGCGCTCCCCAATGATCCTCGGGAAACAGCTTCATCAGTTCGAACTCCGCCTTTACGGGATCATCCGTATCGGTCAGTCCGAGCAGCCTGGAAACCCTCTTTACATGGGTATCCACCACAACACTCGGTATATTAAATATATGTGTTCTTACGACATTAGCCGTTTTTCTGCCCACTCCCGGAAGTCCCGTCAGTTCTTCGATATCCGAAGGAAGCTCCCCTCCATACTTCTCTAAGAGGACCATTGCCGCCTCCTTGATGTGAAGCGCCTTATTGTGGTAGAAGCCTGTCGAATGTATATCCTGCTCAAGCTCTGCGATGTCTGCGGCGGCAAAGTCTTCGAGACGCGGATATTTCACGTATAGCTCGCGCGTGACCATGTTCACTCTTGCGTCCGTACACTGTGCCGACAGGATCGTTGCAAAAAGCAGCTGCCACGGCTCCCTGTATTCGAGAAAACAGGGCTGCGGGGGATAATGCTCGTCCAGCAGCCCCATCAGTTCCTTGATCTTTTTTCCGGTCACTGCAGATACCTCATAAGATTCTTCATAACCATCGCGGTATGCGGCTGAATGTGCATGGAGATAACGCCCTTCTCCGCGTGATACATCTCCGCGTTGAAATTATAGCCGCTGTCGTTGGTCTCCACGAGACGTACCATGGTCATACTGTCGTCATTTGCGACCTCCCAGACCGGAATGTCGATATTGTGGGGAACATCATCATTGTTGACGATGGTTATTATCCATTCGCTGAAATTGAAGCGTCCGTAAGCTATCACGCCGCGTTCGCCCGCGAGGAATTTGATCGATCCCGTTCTCAGCGATTCGTAGGCCTTATGTATCCTGATCATTTCCCTGTAGAAGCGGAGCAGATACTGGTCTTCTCTGCCCCACGGATACGTTCTCCGGCTGTCGGGATCGGTCCATCCGCACACTCCCGCCTCGTCGCCGTAATACAGACAGGGCGCTCCGGGCCAGGTCATCTGTATGACTATGGCTTCGCGCATGCACCATGGCCTGATATCCCACGATGCCTCATCGGTTCCCCTTGAAGCCAGCCTTCCGACCTTGCGGTTTGTCCTGGTCAGGAACCTTGAATGATCGTGGTTTGAAAGCTGATTCATCGCTGTCAGGAGGCTCTGCGTGTTCATGCGGCTCATGTGGTAGAGCATCGCGCCGTAGAAGGCATCCTGATTCTGTATCATATCCTCACGATAGGCGTCGCTGTGCTTTTCCATTCCGGTCAGGAACCATGTCACAGGCTCCATGAACGCCTCGTAATTCATGATCGTGTCCCATTCGCCGCCCTTGAGCCATGCTCCGGAACCCTCGTAGTTTTCCGCTATGATGACAGCCTCCGGATTAGCCGACTTGACGGCTTCTCTGAACTTTCTCCAGAAGCTGTGGTTGAACTCCTCCGAGTACCCCAGATCCGCTGCCACATCGAGTCTCCAGCCGTCACAGTTATACGGTGGTGAAACCCATTTTTTAGCGATATTGAGCACGTATTCTACAAGTTCGGGCGAACCCTCGTAATTCAGCTTGGGAAGCGTATCATGCCCCCACCAGCCGTCGTAGGAATCGTTATCGGGCCAGTCATCCTTACTGAACCTGAAAAAGCTCCTGTACGGCGAATCCGCATGCCTGTAGGCACCCTTTTCGAAGCCCTCGGCTCCGTCATATATCAATTCTCTGTCCAACCACTTGTTAAATGATCCGCAATGGTTGAACACTCCGTCGAGAATGACCCTGATCCCGCGTTTATGACAGGCTGCGACAAAATCGGCGAAGAATTCATTGCTGGCTTTGAGGTTTTTGAAATCCGTTACCCTTGCAATATACCGCTCCGCATGGGAATTGTCCGTATCTCCGTTCCTTAAGAGTTCTCCGCGGTCTTCCGGTATAACGGTCAGGTGAGGATCGATGTGGTCATAATCCTGTATATCGTATTTATGGTTAGACGGGGAAACAAACAGCGGATTAAAATAGATCACTTCAATTCCCAGATCCTTCAGATAATCCAGCTTCTTCCATACCCCGCCTAGATCGCCTCCGTAGAAGATAAAGACATCGTTGGTCTCGGGCGGCTTGTTCCAGTCGAGTATTCCCCTTGTATATCCGTTGATGTAATAATACTCATTGTCAAAGGTGGAGTTAACGTTATCGGCATTGCAGAACCTGTCCGCAAAGATCTGGTACATTACCGCACCCTTGGCCCAGTCCGGAGTCCTGAAACCCGGCATTATCCAGAAATCATAGCTTTCGTCGTGGGTTTCGGATACACCGACTGCATTGTAAAAATAATAGTTTTCCGCACACCAGATCAGGAAATAATACGGAACGTTGTCCTCTCCGGTGGTGTATGTGCACTCGTAAAGGTCAAACAACGGATTGGAGCCTACGAGATTCATGGTAATACGCTGGTTTCCGACAACGCATACAACTGCCGAAGCATTGCCGCGCGCCACCCTGATACGGAGTTTTACCTTCTCGTTAACTCCGGGTTCGGGAGGTATCCGGTAATCAGAGGTACCGTCACTGAACACCGCCCTGCGGATAAACCGGGTGGTCATGAATCCGATATTAGAATCCGACATTGCCTCTACAGGCGCATAATAACCGTTGAGCGCTCTGTCGTGATGTTGTTCACTTCCGGGATAAAATTCCATAAACAAGCCCTTCCATAATCAACTGATTTTCAGGATCATTCCAAATGTCCTATATAAGGTTCCGGATCAATGTAAACACCGTTGGACTGTATACCGAAATGGAGATGCGGTCCGGTCGAGCATCCTGTGCTTCCGCACAAACCGATCACCTGTCCCTGCTTAACATAGTCCCCGACTTCAACCTTGAACGAGCCCTTCAGCATGTGCATATATACCGTAACAAGCCCGCATTCATGCTCTATCTTGATATAATAGCCCGCAGAACTGTTGTTGGTCGCAACGATGACCGTTCCTGCCAGCACGGCGACGATAGGCGAACCTGACTTGCCGCCTATATCCCATCCCTGATGGTATGTACTCGCTCCGGGCAGAGGTGCCTTTCGGGGTCCGAACTTTGAGAAGGTTGAGTGATCACCCGGCAGCGGCCAGATCATATTGTAGGGATCGGTCTCGTCGGTCTGGACCACATAATTGATCGCATCGGGGTCATAGACCTTTGACCCGCTCGTTCCGCTCTTCCTTGCTTCTGCCGCCCTCTGCTCAGCGAGCCTTCTCTTTTCTTCCTCCTGACGCAGGCGCTCCTCTTCTTCCTTGCGCTTGCGTTCCTCTTCTTCGACACGCTTCTCTTCGGCAGCGATGATCTCCTCAATCTCGAATTCCTGACTGCTTATCTGATCGATATAATTGAACAGAACCTCGTCCGCTATTCCGAGCTGCTCGCAGACAGCCTCGATCTCGGCGGATTTCAGATCATACAGCTCCTGTATAGTTGCCTGCTCGAGCTCCTCTCGTTCCCTCATTGCGGTAAGAGAATCAAGAGTGGCCTCCAGCATCGCCTTCTTGGCCTCTACCTCCTCACAGGTCTCCTGATATCGCTCCAGAAGTGAGTTGTCGTATTTCTGGATGCTCGAAACGTATTCCATCTGATTCAGGATATCCGAGATGCTTCCTGCTGTGAGGAGCACGTCAAGATAGGTCGTTTCACCGTTCTCATAGATATACCTGACCCTTTTTTTCATGGTCTCGTACTGTTCGTCGCGTCTTTTCTCCGCTTCCGTCAGTTCGACGACCGCGTTCTTCAGATCCTCTTCGGTCTGTTTTATCTCATCCTGCAGTTCGATCAGGCGCATGGCTATATCACCGAGCTTTGAGTCAAGCTCCTCGATATAAGCAGCAATATCGGCCTGCTGTTCTTTATATCTCGCGATCAGCTCTTCCGCCTGCTTCTTCGATTCCTCCAGCTCTTCCTTGTGCGCTTTTGCCTCAGCAAGCTTTTTTTCATAAGCTTCCTTCGCGGCGGTATCGTATTCGAAACCCACCGCAGACATGGAAGGCGTAAGAAGGACAAGTACTGCAAGCAGTATCGCTCCGATCCTGTAAAACCTCTTCATTGTGCAGTTAACTCCTCTTTGTGTCCGGATATCATTATGGCAGTATTATTTTATCATATCGGCGTGTCAAGTTCAAACGAAGATAGAGAT